>JBPPMZ010000025.1:0-6618 GCA_051306295.1 Candidatus Limnocylindrales bacterium | reverse complement strand
CCGACGCCGACCCCGACCGTGGCTCCGACGGAAACCCCAGACGGTGGCGTCGGTGGCGCGACCGGTACCCCCACGCCGACCGAAACGCCCACGGGCGGAGTCGAAGGCGCGACGGGCACCCCGTCGGTCACGCTTCCGCCGACCGACACGCTGGGTGCCGGCGCGGCCCCGAGCGGTGACAGTTGGCGGATGATCCTCCTGGCGATGGCCGGCCTCCTGGCCGCTGCCCTCCTCCTGACCCCGGCCACGAACGTGACCGCGGCCGAGAAGAAGGATCGACGCTAGGGTCGAAGCCCGGGCGCCCTCGGGGCGCCATCAAGATCCCGAACAGCGACGGACCGTCGAGCCCACACCGGGCGAGGCGGTCCTTCGGTTTCCACGGCGCGCCGTGAGGTCAGGCCGATAGGTAGCCATCCGTACTGGACGTTGCGGTCGCGGGGTGGGACCATCGGCCTACATGACCACTCCGACTCCTCCTGCCCGTCGCGTCGACTCCGTCCGCCGCCGTCCCTTGTCGGCCGGCGCCATCCTCGCGGTTGCCGCGCTCCTGGCTGTGGGGCTGACGCCGGTGCTGGCCGCTGAAGCGAGCGCCGCGGCCCCGCAAGCGGCCGCCTCGGCAAGCATCCTGATCGTCAGCCTCGACACGCGCGGGACCGACTCGACGGACGACGACGTCCTGGTGGACGGATCGTCCTTCTCCGTCCGCCTCGACGACGGCGATCGCGCCTTCGATGCGAGCCTTGATGCCGTGGCGGACGGGCCGACGCCAGCCACGGGCGGCCTGCTGGACACCGCCCTGCTCGGGCCAGGCTGGTACTGGGTGGACGCCGTCGCGCCGGACGGTTACGAGGCCCCACCGCCGATCCTGATCGAGCTCAACACCGATGGGACGAGAACGTGCGTCTGGGAGGGGAGCGAGCTGTCCGAGTGCCAGGCGAACGACGCGGGCGCGGAGGGTCTGAGCTGGACGATGGTGCTCGTGCGCCATGCTCCCAGCGCGCTACCGACTGCCACGCCGACGGCGGCGCCCACCTCCGCCCCGACGGATCCGACCACGACCCCGACCGGCGCGGTGGAGGGCGCGACAGGACGACCCGCGGTCACGCTTCCCCCGACCGACGTCGTCGGCGCGGGCCGCGAGCCCGCGTCCACCCCCGCCGCCGCGTGGGTCGTCTTCCTGCTGATCGCCTTCAGCACGCTGACGGCGTGGACCGCCTGGTCGTCGCGCGCCGCAGCCGTCCGACGATCGGGTCCGCGCCTGGACTGACGCCAGCCAGCAGATGTCGGCCAGATGACGGTCGGGTGGTCAGGTACGGCACCGTCGGCGAGGGGTACCAGGACCGATGGTGCGATACCGCACCGCAACCAGGGTGCGGTGCGATGCGGATAGCAGGACTACGGGCTATGCAGGAGCAGATTCGGGGAGTACCTTCCGTCCCCCGTCCCACCTAGGATGGCCGCCCACGGTCCTGTGGGCAGGTAGTACATCTGCACCAGGCCGAGGGCCGATCGCGGCGGTTGCCGCAGCCATCATCGGCGCCGGACAGGGCGCCCACACCGTCACTCGGCGTCGATGACGACGCCGGCCATCCATCAGGGAGATCGTCGGTCTATCGACGGATCGTATGGTCGGGGGACCAGGAGGAACGTACAGATGTCTCGGGGACTCTGGTTCGCGATGAGCGCGCGGACACGCCGGTCGTTGACCGTGCTGTGGACCGCGCTCTTCTTGTGTTCATTGGCACTGCAATACGTCCAGATGGCGGCGCCTGCGCCGGCCCTGGCGGCCCACAACGAGGGCATCTTCGAACTCGACGGCAACGCCCTCGACAGCGGCTCCGCAGGAGCTGACTGGGAGAACGGCGCCGAGGGCTCCCTCGACCAGTTCTTCGTCGGGATGGGCTCGGAAGGCCCGGACAATGACGACACCTACTTCACGACCGGCGGCTCCAAGGACGAGAACAACATCTCGTCCTGGAAGATCACAACGAACAGTGTCCCTGACAAGAACGAGCTCCTGAACGCCTACGCAGCGGTCTACGAGCAGGGCGGGGACACGTGGGTCTACTTCGGCGCCGACCGCTTCGACAACGACGGCGACGCCCAGATCGGCTTCTGGTTCTTCCAGAACAACATCGGGACGAGCGGCGCGGACTTCACCGGGACCCACAAGGTCGGTGACGTCCTGATCCTCAGCGAGTACACGAACGGCGGCGCGGTCGACCTGGTTTGTGCCTACGAATGGAACCCGCCGGGCGGCAACAACATCGCCGCGGGTGGCGACTGTGACGATGCCACCAACGGCAGCAACCTGGATCTCGTGGCTGCCGGCGCCGCCTGCGACGTCCCGGACGGGGAGGGCACGTACGACATCTGCGCCGTGACCAACGAGGACACCTCCGACGCCCCCTGGCCTTTCCTGAACAAGGACGCCAGCGCGGACTTCGGCGTCGGCCAGTTCTTCGAAGGCGGGATCAACCTGTCCGACATGTTCGGGGGGCAGCCGCCCTGCTTCGGCACCTTCCTGGCCGAGACCCGCTCCTCGCAGGAGACGGACGCGCAGCTCAAGGACTTCGCGCTCGGCAGCCTGGATACCTGCGTCCCGCCGGACATCGAGACGCATGTCCAGCAGAGCGGCCAGAACGTCAGCAAGATCAACAAGGGCGAGTCGGTCGTCGACGTCGCCACCTTCGATGGCACCAATGGCACCGTCACCGGCACGGCCGAGTTCTTCGTCTGCGGCCCCAACGCCAACGCGAAGCCGGACTGCTCGACGGGCGGCACGTCCATCGGGACCAAGACGATCGCCAACGAGACCGCGACCTCCGACGCCTTCACGCCGACCCAGCTTGGTTGGTACTGCTTCCGCGTCAAGTACACGCCTGACGCCGCCTCGCAGTATCGGCCTGGTTCCCACACCAACGACACGACCGAGTGCTTCCGGGTCATCCCGGCCGATGTCCAGATCGTCAAGACGCCGAACGACGGCTCCGCCAACGCGGGTGAGACGATCAGCTTCACGCTGAGCTGGACGAACGAGGGCGAAGGCGCCGCGACCGGCGTCGTCGTGACCGACCCGCTGCCCACCGGCAACGGGCTGGACTGGAGCATCACCGGCTCGACCGGCACGGGCTCCACGTGCCAGATCACGGCAGGCGACTCCGTCACCTGCACCATCGGCACCATCGCCGGTAACCCGAACTTCCCGGCCGCGGCACCGGTCAACGGCACCGTGACGCTGTCCAGTGGCACGACCGCCGCCTCGTGCGGCGCCATCAACAACACCGGCCAGATCACGTCGAGCAATGACGGGACCGACACGGACCCCGGCAAGATCACGGTCCTCTGCCCGGACGTCAACGTCGTCAAGACGCCGAACGACGGCCAGGTGAACGCTGGCGATCCCGCCTCGTTCTCCATCAAGGTCACCAACGCCGGTCCCGGCACGGCGACGGGCGTGACACTGTCCGATCCACTGCCCGCCGGCCTCTCCTGGGCGCTGGGCACGATCACCGGTGACACGACCGGCGTGACCTGCGCGGTCACCGGAGCCGCGGGCTCCCAGACCCTTAACTGCGCCGACACCTCGATGACGGCCGGCCAGTCGTTCACGGTCACCGTGACGACGACCACCTCATCGGCCCAGTGCGCCACGTTCCCGAATGTCGCGACCGTCGACGCCACCAACGAGTCGAACGACGCGTCCGTCACGGACGACAACACCGACCCGGGCGCGATCACGGTCAACTGCCCGGATGTCCAGGCCCTCAAGGTCGCCGACAAGTCTCCGGTCAATGCCGGTGACCAGATCGGCTTCACCGTCACGATCAAGAACAACGGCACCGGCACGGCCTACGGCGCGACCGGTACCGACACCCTCCCCTCGGGCATCGCCTGGTCCATCGACGGCGCCGCCAACGGCTGGTCGATCGTCGCTGGCGTGCTCACCTTCGGTCCGGCTGACCTTGCGCCCGGTGCCTCGGCCACGGTCCACGTCGTGGGCACGACCGATGCCGCCGACTGCGGCGTCGTCCCGAACACCGTCACCGTCGACGCGACGAACGAGTCGAACGCGCCGGCCCTGACCGATGACAACAGCGCCTCCGCCGAAGTCACGGTCAACTGCCCGGACGTCCAGGCCCTCAAGTCGGCGATCAAGTCCCCGGTCAACGCCGGTGACCAGATCGGCTTCACCATCACGATCAAGAACAACGGCACCGGCACGGCCTACGGCGCGACCGGTTCCGACACCCTGCCCTCGGGCATCGACTGGAGCATCGACGGGGCGGCCAACGGCTGGTCGATCGTCAACGGCGTGCTCACGTTCGGCCCGGCCGACCTCGCGCCGGGCGCCTCGGCTTCCGTCACGATCGTGGGCATCACTGATGCCGCCGACTGCGGCGTCGTCCCGAACACCGTCACCGTCGACGCGACGAACGAGTCGAACGCGCTGGACATCGTCGATGACAACAGCGCCTCGGCCAACGTCACCGTCGAGTGCCCCGATCTCGATGTCGACAAGGTCGCCGATGACGGCACCATCAGTGCCGGCGAGGTCGCCGCGTTCTCCATCGTCATCACCAACATCGGCGACGGCACGGCGTATGACGTCAGCCTGACCGATACCCTGCCCTCGGGCGTCGCCTGGAACGTGGACGAGGTCGCCTTCGACGGCGTCCCCGTCGCCGATCCTGATGCTCTGTGCACCATCACCGGCGTCACCCTGAGCTGCCCCGACCTGGGCAGTCTCGCCCCAGACGCTGAGATCTCCATCGCCGTCTCCGGCGACACGGATCTCGACGACTGCGGCACGCTCCTCAACTCCGTCGTCGTCGATGCGACCAACGAGTCGAACGCCGCATCGATCGTCCTCAACAACAGCGCCATGGCGACCGTCGTCGTGGACTGCCCGCTGCTCGCCATCGACAAGGACGCGGATCACGTCGATCCGGTCATCATCGGTGGGCAGATCGGCTTCACCATCACGATCAAGAACAACGGTGCTGGCACGGCCTTCGGCGTGACCGTCGCCGACACGCTCGACCCGGACTTCACCTGGTCGATCGCTACCCCATCGACCGGCTGGAGCCTGGTGGGCAACGCCCTGAGCTTCTCCGGCAACCTGGCCGCGGGCGCCTCCTCGTCCGTCCACGTCATCGCGCCGACGACCATCGGTGACGCCGACCAGTGCGGGCTCGTCCCGAACACGGCCGTCCTCGATCACTCGAGCATCGACCCGACGCCGGCTTCGGCCAGCGAAGCGGTCCGCTGCCCGGACACGGACATCACGAAGATCGCGGACGACGACTTCGTCGAGCCGAACCAGACGGTCACCTACACCATCAACGTCAAGGTCGTCGACGGTCCCGTGACGGACGCGGTCGTCACCGACACCCTGCCCGTCGGGCAGACGTACGTCACGGGTAGCGCCACGCCGGCTCCGGCGTCGGTCTCCCCGGACGGACGGACCATCACCTGGACCTACGCCAGCCTGGCGACCGGCGATCCGGCCGCGACCATCACCTACGACGTCACCATCGACGCGAATGCCACCGGGGCTGCCCAGCAGAACCGTGCGGAGCTGTGCGTCGCTGAGGAGGCCGTGGATTGCGTGGCTGCGATCGAGATCGTGACCCCGCAGCGACCGACCATCCTGCTCGTCAAGACGGCCGGTACCGCCGCCGATGGCGCGGTCTTCGAGACCGAGCCCGGCCCGGTCACCTACACCTACAAGGTCACCAACACCGGTCCGCTGACGCTGTTCAACGTCACGGTCACCGATGACGCCGGCACCCCCGGCACCCCCGGCGACGACTTCACGGCCACGTGCCCGAAGACGACGCTCGCCCCGGCCGAGTCGATGACCTGCACGTTCACCAAGACCGTGCTCGTCGACACGACCAACATCGCGGTCGCCCGTGGCGTCACGGCCGAAGGCAATCCTGCCCAGGACGACGACGACGCCAAGGTGGTCACCCTCGAGTACAGCCTCCTGATCGACAAGTCGAACGACGCGCCGCTCGAGACCCTGGAGCTGCCGGATGGATCCACCACCGACCTCCCGACCGCCGACGAGGGCGATACGGTCACCTACACGCTCGTCTACACGTTCGCTGGTGATCCGGTCACCAACGCGATCATCACGGACGTCCTCCCGGTCGGCGTCACGTACGTCGCCGGTTCGGCCTCCAACGACGATCAGTTCACGTTCCAGACCTACAACGCCGCGACGCGCACGTTGACCTGGACGGCACCTGGCGTGAACAAGAGCGGCTCGGTCACGTACCAGGCCAAGGTGGATGTCGGGGCCTCCGAGCTCCCGCAGCCGCTGATCAACGTCGCCGCCATCGACTCGGACCAGACGCCGCGCGATGACGATGACTCCCCGGTCTTCGTGCCGACGATCCCGCTGGCTGCCACCGGCACGCCTCGGGTGACCCTGCCGCCGACCGACATCCTCGATACCCCGCAATCGAGCACGAGCAACGTGGGCTTCAGCCTGATGCTCGCCCTGCTCGCCCTTGCCGCCGTGGTCCTCGTGATCGGGTTCGTCACTCCGGTGCCGGCCTCGGTCCGGGAGCGACCGCGCCGCTAGTCGGAGTCTCGGGGGGGCCCGCC
>JBPPMZ010000024.1:0-7839 GCA_051306295.1 Candidatus Limnocylindrales bacterium | reverse complement strand
CGAGAGCAGCGCCGCCGCCAGGTGATCGTGGCGGCGCTCGCCGCGGTCGCGTTCGCAGTGTACGCCGCGGCCATGCCGTCCTTCTTCGTGACGGTGACGATCCTCGGCCTCGGAATCTCGCAGTGGGCGGCGGTGGTCGCGATCCTCGTCGCGCTGTTCATGCCGATGGTGGCGAAGGCCCTCAAGGTCCGCCGCTGACGGAGGGGCCACGAGTCACGTCAGTCCCGGAGGCCGCCGCTCCCGACCACTACCGCGACCGAGTCCGGAGGCAGGGACACTGCCTGACCATCCCGCGCGCTCCGGGATCAGACGCGAGCTCTCGGACGCTGGCACCGTGCGAGGCACGGGCCAACATCTGCATGCGGGTACCGGGGCTACACTCTGTATCCGTAACGAGGGCAGTGATGTCCGGCAAGCTACCGATCGACCGCGTTCGTGAGACGCGGCAGTCCCCGAAGGTCTTCCTCGAGCACAGCGAACGACTCGCCCAACAAGAGGCGGAGTTGCGCGACGCGGACGATCCTGTCTCCGGTGCTCGACCCCCGGCCGCCGGCGCGACCGACGATCCCGATGGCGAGCTGCCCGCGACGGAACAGCGCGACGATGCGTGACCTGCTGCGGCGCCTGGCCGAGACGGAGCCGACTGACCTGCCGGTCCTGAGCGTCTATCTCGACATGCGCCCACAGGCGAGCGGCGAGGATCCCGGACGGCGCATCTCCCTCACGATCCTGCGCGACCGCTTGAGCAAGATCGAAGGCACACTCGGCCCGCGTGGAGATGCGTTCGATTCGTTCCACGCGGATGCCGAGCGCATCCAGGCATTCCTGGATGACGAATTCGACCGGTCGGCTCAGGGACTCGCGATCTTCGCCTGCTCGGGGACGAACCTTTGGGAGACGGTCGAGACGGGGACGCCATTCGAGGATGAGGTCGGTGCTGCTACCGCCCCACAGCTCTTCCAGCTTGCCCGTCTCCTTGATGAGCAGCAGACGGTCGTCGTGGCCGTTGTGGACACGAACACTGCGCGTCTCTTCCTCTCCCGGATCGGCCGTCTCGACGAGGCGGGCGGGCCTGACGAGGATCCTGCCAACCACCAGAAGCGGAGCATGGGAGGCTGGTCGCAGGCGAACTACCAGCGCCACATCGACAAGCACCATGCCGACTTCGCGCAGGAAGCGGCAGGGGCGATCGAGGGACTCGTCCAACGGTACGGCGCCGAGCGGGTGATCCTGGCCGGCGACGAGGTCGCGCTGACGCCGCTCATGGCCGCGTTGTCGGACCGAACGAAGGGGCTCGTCGGCGACGTCCTGCGCGTGGACATCCGAGCGCCGCGGGACCAGGTCGCCGCCGAGATCGCGCCCGTCCTGGAGCGCATGGAGGCGGAGGCATCGAGCGCGACCGCGGATCAGGTCGTCGCGTCCGTCCGCTCCGACGGGCTGGGCGTGGCCGGTCTGGAGGCGACCCGCCGGGCACTCGACAACGGGCAGGTCGACCTCCTCCTGATCGACGCCAACGCGGAGCTCGACGACGACCAGCGCAACGAGCTGATCCGACTCGCCGCGACGACGGGCGCCGACGTCGAGGTTGTCGAAGCGCACCCGGGCCTCGCGCGTCTTGGCGGCGTGGGGGCCCTGCTCCGGTACCGATTGGCGATGCGTGACTGATCCGGCTTCCGCCCTCGAGCAAAAGGCGAAGCCGAAGAGGACCGCTGCCAAGGCCCCGCGCAAGGGTGGTCGCAAGAGCTGAACCTCGATTCACCACAGCGCCTCAGACGCCTCGACATCCGCGGTCGGGGCGTTCGACGTGCCCGGCGAATCTCGCCCTTCTCGCCCTGGTCAGGTGGCGCCCGGCCGACGACGATCGACTTGCGAACCCAATCCGCGAACCTCATGGGCACGAGGCCGATCGACTCGGGGCAGCGGGACGCGCCGCGGTCCTCCCCCGGCGCTCGGCCGGCCCGGCGGGCCGGCGAGGGCCCACCGGACATCGGCGACGCGCAGGCCCGGCTGCTCGAGGTCCTCGGCAAGCCAGGCAGCGCCCACGATCGGTCCAGGCAGAGTCACCATCGCCGCCGTATCGGGCGGCGAGTCGCTGCTCAGAGAGCGTGCATCTTCTCGATCGCGGCAACGACCCGCTCGCGGTCGGCGTCGATCGGGATAGCGTCGAGGCCCTTGCCGATGAGATTCGCCTGGCGCTGCAGGGGCACTCGGCGAGCGCTGGGCAGCGCGCTCGCGGCGAGGTAGAGCGTTTCGAGCATCGTCACCAGCACGTCGGCATTGCCATGCCCGTACTGGCGCACCTGGTCGAACGCCAGCGCTACCAGCTCGCCGAAGTCCCGCTGCGGGACGAGGACGCGGAGCGATCCGTCGTCGTCGTGAACGCAGCTCTCGGGTTGGCGGCGCGTCCCCGCCGCGACGAGGAGCTGCCCGATGCGCTGGATGCATTCGGCTGCGGAGGTGGGATCGTTAATACCCGGCGAGATCGCCCGGAGGGCCACGTCGACGAGCTGGCGAATACCGAAGGCGGCGTCCTGCTCCAGGGAACGCTGATCACCCACCGTCAGTTGGTCGCTCAGCCGGTCCGCCAGCTCGTCACCCACGGATTCCGACGGCCAGACCGAGAAGAGGGCGGTTCCCTCCTGGACCCACTCACCGGATCGCACCTCGAGGCGGACGGTGATGAGGAGCTCGGCGGCGACCTTGCCCAAGCCCTCGTGGTCGACGAGCTGGAGATTGCCGCTTCGCCGTGCGGTGACGACTCCCGCGGGCCGCTCCGGCACCGAATCGTCGTGGGAGTCGGGGTCCTCCTCCTCCTCGCGCCACTCGGCGCGAATGCGTTCCGTGGTCTCGTCGGCGATGGTGGCGATGATCGTCGAGATCTGGATTTGAGTGGCCATGTGATGGATGAAGAACACGAGCATGCCGACCGCCACGAGGGCCAGCACGATGCCCACGGAGACCGACAGCGATGGGACGAAGGTCTCCGTATCGACCGCCTGGGTTCGGATCGAGCGCAGCACGAGGATGGCATACGTGAACGTGCCGATGAACGAACCGAGCACGACCTGCGTGACACGGTCGCTCATGAAGTTCCGAAGCACGCGCGGCGAGAACTGCGACGAGGCGAGCTGGAGCGCGACGAGGGTGATCGAGAAGGTGACGCCGGCCACGGTGATCATGGAGCTGGCAATCGAGGACAGGAGCCCGCGGGCACCCTCCGCCCCACCACCGAAGACGAGCGGATAGTCGCTCGCGAAGTTGGGCGTCGCGGAGTCGACCGCCATCAGGATGAAGGCGAGTGCGCCGCAGCCCAGCACCCAGAGGGAGGGGAGGAACCAGAGGCTATCGCGGGCACTTGCCCAGATCTTCCGCAGCTGCATCTGCCGACAACATACACCGTGCGCGCGAGCCGCCGCCCGTCGACTCAGCTATCGCTTGCCGATGGATCGGGCGAGACAGAGGGAGGGACCGGGTCGGGGGTCCGTGCCGGCTCGCCGGGCAGTGACTCGATGACGGCGCGTTTCGACGCGCATGGCGTACAACGTGAGGCGTGGCTGTTCGACATAGGCGAGGGCCAGTCGACACGGGCCTGGTCTACCAGGTCGCCCACAGCGGCACGGCGGTGTGGCGGTCGGCGACGATGACCGAGATGCTCGCGGAGGCCCGGGCCGGAGCGTTTCCGCGGCTCCTCGACGTTGAGGCGGAGCACCGTGCCCATCCGCGCACCTTCTCCACCGTCCGTCCGTTCACCACCACGCGTGTTGTCCCGTCATCCGTCACGAGGATGGTAGCCAACGGCCGCAGCGAAGAATGACCAGCAGGTGAATCGGCGGCGGCCGGCGGGAGAACGCAGAGTCCCACGAGAGGCAGCGGACTGGCCCCGCAGGCGTAGCACCCCGAGCGAATAGACCGCGCCAGCCTTGCCGCCGACGATTGGCGGGTGAAGCTGTGCACGGTCTGTGCTGTCGTCACCAGCCGCGCGGGTAGTCGCTGCATCGAGCACGCGCGGCAGTCCAACCGCAGCCGACACAACGCCCTGTACAGCACGCCGGCCTGGCAGAGGCTCAGCGCGCGCGTGCTGCGCGCCTGGCGCGGCGAGCAAGGCAACTGGTGCCCGGGCTACCAGCGCGCCGCCCACGCGGCGGCAGACCTGACCGTCGACCACATCGTGCCGCTCGCGGCAGGCGGTGCGCCCTTCGACGTCGGCAACACCGCGGTGCTGTGCCGCTCGTGCAACTCGACGAAGGGTGCATCGACCGACCTGGGTGGGGTAGCCCCTACGACGCCGCGCGTGCACCCCGACCGCGCCTCCCGACTGTGTGCACGCGGCCGAGTTTCGCCCGTTTTCGGGGGTTTTCGCCAGTTGGGTGATGGATGAGCGATGACGCCGAGGCGATGGCCGCCTCGGCGACGCTGGCCCTCCGCGCAATCCTCGCACCGCCGCGCCACTGCCCGGCCTGCGGCGCCAAGCTCCCGTACCTCGGCGGGCGGGGCAGGCCGCGTCGATGGTGCGACGCCCACCATCCGCGTCCCTTGCGCCTTTGCCCGCGGGTGACGCAGGCCGCCGGAGCGCCCGCAGCCACGCGGCCGAGGCGGGTGCGCAGCGAGATCGAAGCCTGCGACCTCGCCCAGGTTAGCCCGTGGGCGCCCGCGTTGGCCCACGTGGCGCGGTGACGCTGGACGCGGCCAATCACCCGCAGAACGGGGGCAGGCCCCGGGTTGGGGCCCGAAGCCCGAGGGTCGTGGTGAGGCGGCCCATCCCATCGCTTCTTTGGTCTCAGCCGCAGCGCTGCGCCATCCAGTCGCGGAACTGGGCCTCGCTGATCTCGCCCCCGGCGATGCCACGGATCACGCGGTCGGTCTCGTCAGGATCACCGGGCGCGGCGATCCAGGTCCGGCCGTTGCGCTCGAGGAACTCGACCGTGGCCAGGAACGCGCACCGCTTGTTGCCATCGGGCAGCGGGTGGTTCTTGACGAGATGCCAGCAGAGCACTGCAGCCTCGTCGCGAAGTCCGGATACGCCTCTACACCGCCGAACCCGGCCCGTGGAGCGGCCAGCGCGGAATCCGCCAGACCGATCCGGTTGAAGTCCGCGATGAGCTCGGCCGGCCCCCGAGGACCGCCTCTGCGATGAGCCAGGTAGTCCGCCAGCTCGAGATAGGCGGTCACCGGGCGAGGCGTTCGAGGACCTCGCGGTTGCGCTCCATGCTTGCCTTCAGGCGCTGTCGGAAGTCGGGGTCGGACCGCCGGGCCTCGATGTGGGCGGCGATCGCCCGCTGGATCTCCTCGTTGACCGACACCTCGTCGACACCGGCGATCGCCTCGAGGGCTTCGGCCTGATCGGCTGGCAGGCGCAGGGTGCGGGACTTGATCGTCATGTCAGCCTCCATGGAGCGGTGCCCACGATACCACGGTATCTCGGTGCGCCCCGGTTGTGACCAGCCGGAGCGGCCCAACAACGTAGCTGGGGAGCGATGCGAGGCGTGAGGCTACGCGCCCTCGCTGAGTCCATCCAGCAGGCAGATGTACCGAAGGAGAAGGCAGACCTGATGCACGCCATCTACGACCGGATCACGGTTGCGGGGCCCCGCATCGTGGGGATCCGGCTCACCTCGGCGGCCTACGCCCACGGGTTCGCGCTCGCGCTGCCGGAAAAGGTTGCAATGGCGCGCCCGACAGGTGTTGGGCGCGCGTTAGCAACCTACGACCTCCCGATCGAGGGACGGGATGAGTGGCTGGCCGCGGCGAGGCGGCTGGCGTGAGGAGTCGGGCTCGGGCCCACCCCGAGCGCGCGACGGACCGCGAGCTCGCGGTGGTCGCTGCCGTCGGGGTCGCCGGATCGGAGAAGGCGGCCGCCCATCGCCTCGGTCTGTCCCACTCCACCGTGAAGCATCACCTGGCGAATGCCCGGTCGAAGCTTGGGGCGACGACGACGGCGCAGCTTGTGTGGATCCTGGGGCCGCGGCTGCCGGAGCCCGAGGGCCGGGCCTTCTCAGCGACTTCTGAGTCCGCTTCGGCTAAAGCGCGGCGCGGCGCGACTCCCTGACAGCGAGCATGGCCTCGTCCGCCCGTTGGGTCAGCCCATCGGCTGTGTCTCCTGGCTCGAGCTCAGCGAGCCGGACGCTGATCCCCACGCCGGCTTCAGCCTCGACCGCGACGCCGATCAGGTCGAACCGGCGTTGCGCTTCCGTGATGTCCGTGCTGCCCAGCCCGCACACGAACTGGTCGCCGCCGTAGCGGATGATCGGGTCGAACGAGCCCAGCCGTGCCCGGATCGCCCGCACGACGGACTGCAGCTCGAGATCGCCCGCGGCGTGACTGTCGCCACCGTTCACTGTCTCGATCTCGTCGACGTCGACGAAGGCCACCACGAGGCCCCCGCCCGACCGTCGCACGCGCTCGATCTCATGGGTGAGGGTCAAGCGACCCATGTCGGGCCGGAAGGCGCCGGTGAGCCCGTCGAGGTGGGCGGCCTGCAGCTTCGCCTCAAGCCGCGCCCGCTCGCGGGCCGCATCGGCACGGTCCGAGGCGGCCCGGGCGCGATCCTTCGCCGCCCGCTCACGGTCTTCGGCTGCCTTGGCGCGCAGATCCGCGAGCTCCTGCAGCAGCCGGGTTTCGCGCTCGGTGGACGGCACCGCGAGGTCGGCCGCGTTTGCGTCCCGGCCCCGGCCCCCCTCGTCGCGGATCTCCGCCATCCGGTCCCGATCGGTCGCCGCCTCGTGCCGGTCGCGAGCGGTCGCGTGGCGGGGGATCCGGTTGCCCAGACGCTCGAGCGACGCACCTTCTCGCTTCTCTCGGGAGCTGTCGTATGCCGTCGCGTCGGCGGTGGTCAGATCTGGATCGGCGGCCCGGTCCTTGTCCGCGGTCGCCTGGTCCTGGTCTGAGGCCTCCTGGTCGCGGTCCGCGACCATCTGGTCGCGATCGGATGCCGTCTGGTCGGTGTCGGAGGACACTTGGTCGGCGTCCGACGCCGACTGGTCGGCATCCGCGACCATCTGGTCGGCGCTCGATGCCTTCCGGGCATCGCTCAGCTTCTGCCGGAGCGCGTCCTCGGACAGGGTACCGTTCACGAGCGCGAAGTCCAGAGCGATCGCAGGGCTCCAGCGTGGACCTGCTTGACGGACGTCACCGCTGCGGCAACCGGGCGGGGAAAGCCTCCGCCACCGGCCGATACCCAGGAGAGGTGCCCCACTCCAGGTGCAGGGACCACGCGTTTCGCTCCTGGAAGTCCGCCTCGGCGTACCGGGCGGACACCTGGGCAACCTCCGCGTGGAAGACCTTGCAGGCGCGTCGGGCGTCCTCCTCGGCTTCCTGCCACTCGGGGCTGGTGCGGGCCTACGAGATCATGGGCGACCGACCGAGGGCCGTGGCAATCCTGGAGCGCCGACTCCTGGCGGACTGACCCTGGCGAGCGGCGTCAAGGGCGTCCGGCGCGGGTTCGAGGCCTCGACACGATGAATCCATCGTGGCGACCCTTTCCGGCAGCCTCTGGTTCAACGGGCTACACGCGTGCTCCGGGCTGTAGCCGGGTCTCGATCGGCCGAACGGGCTCGTCGAGGTCGACGTTCGGCGGCCAACGGACCGGCGCATCAGCTCCGTCCCGATGGTCCGTCACGCGGACCGGCCAGCATCGCGGCCGCGGCTCCCGCGATCCCACCCACGATCAGCACGACGATGGCGAACACGCGGCGCGGCCACCGGGCTGCCAGCGGATCTGACGACGCTGACGCCACATCCGGTCGACCGGGCGCAACGGCGGCCGAGCCCCGCGCGAGTGCACGGGGCGTGCCGCGAGGCGCGTCCCCAGGGGCGGCGGCTCGGGGCGGCGTCGGGCTGGGC
>JBPPMZ010000023.1:0-4032 GCA_051306295.1 Candidatus Limnocylindrales bacterium | reverse complement strand
CGCCCCGCCCCCCGCCACTCCCCGTTGGCGTGCGCCGATACCCACCTGCTACACTACGGCCGCCTTGACAGGACGATCATGAGCGAGTCCGGAGCCCGCATCGGATACCTCGTCCTCTTCACGGAGATCGGTTTCACCCTCCTCGTGACGACCCTGATGGGTGTGCTCGGCGGCTACTGGCTGGACGGGCGACTCGGGACCCTCCCGATTTTCGCGATGATCGGCTTCCTCGCCGGTGCGGGGACGGGAGCCTTCGGGATCTACAAGTTGGTGAGTCGCTTCCTGGCGACGATCGAGTGACGAACGGCCGGTCAGACACCGACCGGCCCCTGAGCCTAGACCGAGCGCGGCAAGACGCCGCGCTCCTGTGTGTGGAGCGAGCGTGACGAGCGAACGATCGGAAGCGACGGAGGCCCCGGTGGCGTCCGGCGGCGGCCGCCGCAAATGGCTGATCCTCGTCGTCCTCGTCGTCCTGGGCAACATCGGCGCGTTCATCATCGCCCCGCCGTTCGATCCAAGGCCTGAAAACCCGGGCGATCCCTGTGTCTACCCCGTGTGCTTCATCAACGGCACGCTCGAGTTCCCGGCGCCCCATGTCGTGTACCCGCCGGACCATGCCCTGCCGGCCGGCCTCGTGGTCTGGGACATCAGCGTGTCGAGCTCGCTGTTCACCATGTGGATCGTCATGGCCGTCGTGGCCCTGACCCTGATCCTGCTGACCCGCGGACTTACGCGGATCCCGGGCAAGGGCCAGAACGCCGTGGAGGCGATCTATGAGGGCCTGGAGGGCTTCGGCGTGTCGCTGGGCGGCCCGGCGGCCAAGCCGTATATCCCGCTCTTCGTGACGCTGTTCCTGTTCATCCTGGTCTGCAACTGGAGCGGTCTGCTCCCGTTCGTCGGGCGTGTACCGCTCTTCCGAGCGCCGACCAGTGACGTCAACACGACCATCGGCCTCGCCCTGGTCAGCTTCTCGATCTTCCACATCGAGGGCATTCGGCGCCTTGGCCTGGGCGGCTATCTCAGCAAGTTCTTCCCGATCGGGGAGTTCAAGCAGGGTGTCGGCGCCGGGATCATCGCGATGTTCGTCGGCCTGGTGGAGCTCATGCTCGAGTTCGTCAAGCCTCTGACCCTGTCGATGCGCCTCTTCGGCAACATCTATGGCGGCGAGGTCGCCCTGGGCGTCATCACCGCCCTGACCCTCGCCTTCATCCCCCTCGCGTTGTACGGCCTGGAGCTCATGCTCAACCTGGTCCAGGCCCTCATCTTCAGCGTCCTCACGCTCATGTTCATCCTTGCGGCCATCGAAGGCCACCACGGGGAGGACGAGCACCACAAGGACGAACCGGTGGCCACGCCGGTCGGCACGGTCGAGCTCTCGCAGGTCGTCGCGCCCGCCCACTGACCCACCGTCAATCTCGGTCCCGAAATAGCCCGGCCTGATCGCCGGGAGCAGGAGGAACAGCTCAGCATGGAACTCATCGGCGCAGGCCTGGCCGCTCTCGGCGTCATCGGCCCGGGCATCGGCATCGGCATCCTGGGCGGCATGTCCTCGAGCGCGATCGGGCGAAACCCCGACGCGGCCGGGCAGATCCGCGGTCTCGCGATCATCCTCGCGGCGTTCGCCGAAGGCCTGGGCGTCCTCGCGGTCGTCGTCGGTCTGCTGGCCATCTTCCTCAGCCCGGCGGCCGGCGCCTAGGCGCCCGCTCGGTAGGGAGAGCACACCGTGGATATCCTGGCCGTCGCCGCCGGCGCGGCCGGTGGCGCCATCGCCCTGACCGCCGAGGAGGGCGGCGAGGCTGCTGGCCTGACGATCAACCTGTTCTGGGTCCTCGTCAGCGCCATCAACTTCCTCGTCCTCCTGTTCATCGTCTGGACGTTCGCGTTCCGGCCGCTGACGAAGTCGCTCGATGACCGCCGCGCCGCCATCGAACAGGGCCTCAAGGACGCCGAACAGGCCCGCAGCGATCGCGAGAGCGCCGAATCGGAGCGCGTCGCCACCCTGGCCGAAGCGCGCCGCGAGGCGAACGACATCCTGTCCCGCGCCCAGAAGGTCGCCCAGGAGAGTCGCGACACCGACATCGCGGCCACCCGCGAAGAGCTCGAGCGGATGCGCGTCCGCGCCGCCGCGGAGATCGAGGCGGAGAAGACCCGCGCCATCGGCGAGCTGCGCGGCGAGGTCGCGAACCTGGCCCTGGCCGCGGCTGGCCGCGTCGTCGGCGAGACGATGACCGACGACCGTAACCGGCGACTGGTCCAGGAGTTCCTGGCCACCCCCGGCGTCACGGGCGACGGGAAGAACTGATGGCCCGACGGGACTCCGGGGCGCGCCGCTACGCAGAGGCGGCCTTCCAGGTCGCGACGCGTGACGACACGATCGATCAGTGGCGGACCGAGCTGGCCGCCGCTGCGGCCGTGATCGGCGATGCGCGGGCCATCGGCACCCTGTCCAACCCGGCCATCCCCATCGACCAGCGTTCCAAGGCGGTCGCAGGGTTGCTCAAGGGCATCGCCTCCGCTCCCGTCCAGAACCTCATCCAGCTGCTCCTCCGACGGGGTCGGATCGAGGAACTGTCGCGTGTCGACGCGGAGTTCCGACGTCTCGACGATCGTCGGCAGGGCATCACCCACGCTACCGCCACGAGTGCCGCCGCGCTATCCCCGGACGAGGTCCAGGCCCTGACGCAGCGGCTCGAACAGTCCACCGGCGGTCGCATCGCCCTCGACATGAAGGTTGACCCGAGCCTGCTCGGTGGCCTCGTCGTGCGCGTCGGCGACCGCCTGATCGACGGGAGCGTCCGAGGTCGCCTGGAGCGACTCCGGAATCAGCTCATCTCGGGCGCCCTCTAGGAGATCTGCACCCATGGCCATCCGTTCCGACGAGATCACCAGCATCATCCGGTCCGCCATCGATTCGTTCGACTCGGGCGTCGAGACGCGCAGCGTCGGCACGGTCGTCGAGGTCGGTGACGGCATCGCCCAGATCTACGGCCTCGACGGCGCCCTTGCGTCGGAGATGCTCGAATTCCCCGGTGGGGTGATGGGCATGGCCCTGAACCTCGAGGAGGAGACGGTCGGCGCGGTCATCCTGGGCGACGCGACCGCCATCAAGGAAGGCGACACGGTCAAGACGACCGGACGCGTCGTCGAGGTCCCGGTGGGCCAGGCGCTGCTCGGACGGGTCGTGGACCCGCTGGGCCGTCCACTCGATGACAAGGGCCCCATCGCCTCGACCAAGAACCGTCCGGTCGAGCGCATCGCCCCGGGCGTCATCGTCCGCAAGTCGGTCGATACGCCGGTCCAGACCGGCATCAAGGCCATCGATGCGCTGATCCCGATCGGCCGCGGCCAGCGCGAGCTGATCATCGGCGATCGCCAGACCGGCAAGACGGCCATCGCCATCGACACGATCATCAACCAGACCGGCAAGGGTCTGGTGTGCATCTACGTGGCCATCGGCCAGAAGCTTTCGACCGTCGCGAACACCGTGGCCATCCTCGAGCAGTACGGCGCCATGGACCACACCATCGTGGTCGTCGCCGGTGCCGAGGATCCCGCCCCGCTCCAGTACCTCGCCCCGTACACGGGTGTGGCCATGGGCGAGGAGGTCATGGAGAACGGCGTCGAGGTGGCCGGCCAGGGTCTGGTCAAGGACGCCCTGTGCGTCTACGACGACCTGTCCAAGCACGCCTGGGCGTATCGCGAGATGGCCCTGCTGCTGCGCCGCCCACCCGGCCGCGAGGCCTACCCGGGCGACGTGTTCTACCTGCACAGCCGACTCCTGGAGCGCGCCGCGCGCCTCAACGACGAGAACGGCGGCGGATCGCTGACGGCCCTGCCGATCATCGAGACGCAGGCCGGTGACGTGTCGGCGTACATCCCGACCAACGTCATCTCCATCACCGACGGCCAGATCTTCCTGGAGACGGACCTGTTCAACGCCGGCCAGCGGCCCGCCCTGAACATCGGCATCTCGGTCTCGCGCGTGGGTTCCGCGGCGCAGACCAAGGCCATGAAGAAGGTCGCGGCCCCGCT
>JBPPMZ010000022.1:0-14642 GCA_051306295.1 Candidatus Limnocylindrales bacterium | reverse complement strand
GTCTGGCGTGGTCGCGGCCGTGGCCGCCACACTCGGGCTGGCCTCTGGCGGCGAGGTCTCGCCCGGACTCGCGGACGGGGACGACCCCGCCGTCGCAGATGACCCCGCGGCCGGGCCCGGCGTGCCAGTGGCACTCAGGACATCCCCCGCCTCGGCCCCGCCCAGGAGCCGCGTCGCCCCGAAGAGCACGATCGCCAACACGCCGACCGCCGCCGCTGTGTCCCGCCACAGCCGCGCCCGATGCCGGCGAGCCACGTGCGCGCGCTCCACCCAGACCGGGACGACGCCCACCGCAGGCACCGGGTGGGCCTGGCGGTCCTGGTGTTCGGCATCGGGGTGCGGGGCCGCCGTCCCGGCGACGACCAGTCGTGATGGCGCCACCGGCGCGGGCCGACCCAGGGCCGCCGCCCGACGGGCCGCCTCGGCCATGACCGCGATCTCGATCTCCTCCGCTCGGCGAACTCGGCGCGCCGCCTGGTCCGCCCGTGACGAGGTCGGACGCCGCAGCGCCTGGCGGAGCATGAACATGCCCACGGAGTCGTCGAGCAGCGCCCCGAATCGGGCCAGCGGGCCGCGTCGATGCGCCTGATCGGTCGACGCCGCGCGGCGCAGCGCGAGCGCCCCCACAAGGCCGACGCCGGCCACCCCCAGCGCGATGATCAGCAGCTCCACCGGCACGGGACTCCGGACCCCTCTCTCGATGACCTGCCGGGCACCAGCGCCCGTGGTCAGGGCGCGATGCTAGCACCCGCGTTCAAGCGCGCCGGTCGGTCAGTTGTCGCCTTCGTATGCTTCGGCCTCGAGCTCCACCGGTCGGCGGAACGCTCCCCGCGTCGGCCCGAACAGGATGAGGCCGGACACGACGAACACACCCAGGAAGGCGTAGACCTGCGCCTCCGACAGTAGCAGCGCGAAGAGGCCCAGGACGATGCAGATCGCGTAGATGGCCAGCACGGTCCGTTGATGCGACAGGCCCAGGTCCAACAGCCGATGGTGGATGTGCGAGCGATCCGGCGTGAACGGCGAGCGGCCGTCGAGCACGCGCCGGACGATGATCCAGAACGTGTCGATGATCGGCACGCCAAGCACCAGCAGGGCCACCGCGACCTTGGCCGATCCCAGGATCGACAACACGGCAAGCGTGAACCCCACGAACTGCACACCGGCGGTACCCGTGAAGATGGCAGCCGGATGGAAGTTCCAGCGCAGGAACCCGGCGAGCGCACCGGCCAGGGCGAAGCACAGGACCGCGATGAGTGGCTGGCTTACCTGCGTCGTCAGGCTGATGACGCCCAGCGTCACGGCGGCGATCAACGCGATCCCGGTGGACAGCCCGTCCAGACCATCGATCCAGTTGATGCTGTTGATCATCCCGACGATCCAGAAGACCGTGAATCCGACCGAGAACGCCTCGCTGAAGCGGAACACGCCACCGATCGGGTTGGCGATGAGATCGACCCCGATGCCCAGCGCGACGGCCAGGGCCGCGAGGACGAGCTGGCCGAGCAGCTGCCAGCGGGCGCGCAGGTCGAGCAGGTCGTCCAGGGCCCCGATGCCGGCAGCCACCGCGCCGCCCAGGAACAGGGCGATCATGTCCGAGTCGGCGATGGTCAGGACTTCGGGGACCCAGCCGAAGCGCTCGTTGAGGACCACGAAGCCCGCACCGACCACCAGGAAGCCGAACGCGATGGCCACGCCGCCGGCGCGCGGCACCGCGCTCGTGTTCACGCGCCGCCACCCGGGCCGATCCACGATCCCGTAGCGGAGCACGACCCGGCGCACGAGTGGGGTGGCGAGGTAGGCCAGGAGGGCGGCGCCGAGGAAGACGGCCACGATCGGCCCGACGGCCCGACCGGCGTCCTCGATGAACGTCACCATGCGCGGACCCCCAGGCGGGGGGTCACGCGGGCGAGAGGCCGGGCACCGGGAAGCGCTCGACGATCTCCGTCACCTCGCCGGCCAGACGCCGCTGCGACGCGTCGTCGTCGCGGGTGCGGATGGCCTCGATGATGATCCGGCCGACCGCGCGCATCTCGACCTCACCGAAGCCACGGGACGTGGTGGCCGGCGTGCCCAGGCGGATGCCACTGGCCGTGTTGGGCGGGTGCTGGTCGAACGGGATGCCGTTCTTGTTGACGGTGATCCCGATCTCATCGAGGAGGTGTTCCGCCTCCTTGCCCGTGACCCCCAGCGGCGTGACGTCCACGAGCAGCAGGTGGTTGTCCGTGCCGCCGGACACGACCCGGGCGCCCAGATCGGCGAGGGTGCCGGCCAGGACCTGGGCATTGGCCACGGTCCGCCGCTGGTCCTCGCGAAAGTCGTCCTCGGCGGCGAGCTTGAAGGCCACCGCCTTGGCCGCGATGACCTGCATGAGCGGTCCGCCCTGCACGCCCGGGAAGACCGTCTTGTCGATGGCCGCCCCGAGCGAGCCCTTGAGCGCCGGGAAGTCGGCGGCGTTCAGCGCGGGATGCAGCTCGGCGCGCGCGAAGATCAGGCCACCCCGCGGGCCGCGCAGGGTCTTGTGCGTAGTCGTGGTGACGATGTCCGCGTGCGGGAACGGGCTGGGGTGGACGCCCGCCGCGACCAAGCCGGCGATGTGGGCCATGTCCACGAACAGGATGGCGCCGACGCTGTGGGCGATGTCGGCCATGCGCTCGAAGTCCCAGATCCGTGGGTAGGCGCTCGCGCCCCCGACGATGACCTTCGGGCGCACCTCGCGGGCCTGTGCCTCCATCGCGTCGTAGTCGACCCGCTCGGTGTCCTGGCGGACGCCGTAGGCATGGACCTCGTACAGCTTGCCGCTGAAGTTGAGAGCCATGCCGTGGGTGAGGTGGCCACCGTGGGACAGGTTCATGCCCAGGATCCGGTCGCCCGGCTTGAGCACGCTGAAGTAGGCCGCCATGTTGGCCTGCGCCCCACTGTGGGGCTGGACGTTGACGTGCTCCGCGCCCGGGAACAGCGCCAGGGCCCGCTCCTGGGCCAGCGTCTCGGCGATGTCCACGTACTCGCAGCCGCCGTAATAGCGCTTGCCCGGCAGCCCCTCGGCGTACTTGTTGGTCAGCCAGCTGCCCTGGGCCTCCATCACCGCGGCGGACACGTAGTTCTCGCTGGCGATGAGCTCGATCTTGTCGTGCTGCCGGCGGCGTTCGCCCTGCATGGCGTCCCACAGCACCGGGTCGATCTCGGCGATCGATTCCATCGCCAGTCCGCGCGCGTTCGAGATCGTCATCGACCGACTCCTTGTGACCGCAGGGGGCACCCCGGTCGGCTGCCCATCCCCATCGGCCGCCCTCGTGCTCGCGGCGTATCTTCCCACGAACCGTGGGCGGGGTCGCCACGCTCGGCTCGCGGCGGGTCCGCGGCGGCGGCGGCGGCGGGTCGCGCGCTCCGCCGTGCCCCAACGCGGCCCGCGCGTCGAGGATGCGCCATCCGCATCCCTCTCGAGTGCGTGCATTCGATGCACGCACTCGTCACATCGGCTGTGAGGGCGGTCGCAGATGGCGCATCGGACGCACCGACCCAAGAGACCCCGCCACTCGGAGTCGCGATCCAGGCGCTCCTCGACACGGATCGATGCATCAGGTGGCGCAGGATCGACGACACCGACGATGCCGTCGCGATCCGATGGCTCGTTGCGTGCGTTCGATGCACATGCGCCGGGCGCGGAGGACCGGGAGCGCCCTACCCCGGTCCGAGATCATGGGCGACCCCGGCCGCGTCCAGGACCGCGCTGACGCGAGCCAGTGGGACCGCGCCGATGCGCAGGACGACCGGCCGATCGCCGGTGCAGTCGATGACGGTCGAGGCCGGGCCACCATGCGCCGGCCCGCCATCCAGGACGAGATCGACCGCGTCGCCGAGCTGCGCGAGGATCGCGGCCGCGTCGCCGGCCTCCGGCAGGCCCGAGACGTTCGCCGACGTGACGGGCAGGGGGCCGACGCCGCGCGCGAGGGTCCGGGGAGCGTCATGGGCCGGCGCCCGCAGGCCGATGGTGGGCGCGCCCCCGGTCAGGACGGCGGGAAGAGGAACGTCGGGTCGTTGCGGCACCACGACCGTCAGCCCGCCCGGCCAGCACGCATCGGTCAGCGCCGTGGCCGCGGGCGTCATGACCCCGATCGCGCCGGCCTGGGCCGCGTCATCGAGGAGCAGCATGATCCCCTTGTCCGGGGGCCGTCGCTTGGCGGCGAACAGTCGCTCGATGCCGCCCGGGGTATCGAGCGCGACCGCGATGCCATAGACAGTGTCGGTCGGCAGTGCGACCACGCCGCCGGCACGCAACACCTCGACGGCCTCCGCGCGGCCGGCCTCGTCATCGGGGGCGACGCGCGCCGCTCTGCCGCCGTCCGTCATGGCGCCACCGACCGGGGGCGCCGCTCGTCCGCCTCCGCCGAGAGCCGCCGTGACGCCGCGAGGGCATCGGCCGGGGGCGCGAGGACAAGCTGCTCGATCAGGGTGGCGACCCCCTCCTCCGTCACCGGTCGGGCCAGGTACCGGGCGACCGCCTGGACTGCGGCCGGCGCCGTGGGCATCGCCGCGCCGTGCCCGACCTCGTCGAGCATCTCGAAGTCGTTCCACTGGTCGCCGACCGCCAGCGTCGCGGCCAGGGGCACCCCCAGGCGTCGCGACAGCCAGCGCACGGCGCGTCCCTTGGATACGCCCGGCGCCACGAACTCCAGGAAGCGCGGGTGCGAGATGGTCACATCCGCCCGCCCGGCGAAGTGCGCCCGGGCCAGCGGCGCGATCTCGACCGGCTGCGGTGGCTCACCGACCGCCAGCACCTTGGTCACCGGGTGACGGATGGCCGCGACCAGGTCTGGCACCAGCTCCGCCTGCGAACCCATGAACGACGAGTATTCATCGGCGCGCGGGTCGTCGTCGCGCAGGATGAAGCGCTCCAGGTGGTTGACGTGCGGATCCATCCTCTGGTCGCGCGCCCAGAGCACGATCTCGCGGGCCACGCTGGCCGGCAGCGGGGTGTGCATGAGGAGCCGGCCCAGACGCCGCGACCCCGCCTCGGGCATCGCCCGGATGAGGCCGCCCTGGTAGCCGACCACCGGCCCGGTCAGCCCGAGATCGCGAGCGAAGCGGATCGCCGACGAGACCATCCGGCCGGTGACCAGCGACACAGCCACGTCACGGTCCATCGCAGCCCGGATGGCGGCCCGCGTACGCGGCCCGATCGTCAGGCCGTCATCGATGATGGTGCCGTCGATGTCGAGGGCGATGAGCCGGATCGGGAACGCCGGCTGCACCATCAGCGGCTCCCCTCGCGCAGGCCCCGCGCGACCCTGGCGACCCGCGGCAGACCGGCGAGGTCGCGCTCGATCGCGCAGGTCCAGCCTGGCAGCCGGGCCGCCACGAGGTCCGTGATGCCCGCCTCCTGGTCAGCCCCGATCTCGAGGAGCGCCTGCCCGTCGTCGGTCAGCACGGCCGAGAGGCACTCCAGGAGCCGACCGATGACGGCCAGCCCGTCCGGACCGCCGTCCAGCGCCAGTGCGGGCTCGAAGGTCGTCGCCGCGGGCAGCCCGGCCATCGCATCGGACCGGACGTAGGGCAGGTTGGCCAGGACCAGGTCGAACGACGGCGGATCCGGCGGCAGTAGGTCCGCGAGCTCGAAGCGCAACCGATCGCCGACTCCGTGGCCGACGGCATTCTCGCGCGCGAGGTCAAGGGCGTCCGCGGACACGTCCGTGGCCAAGATCGCCACGGCGTCCGCGGGCACGCGACGCGCCCGGAGGGCCACCGCGAGCGCGACGGCGATGGCCCCGCTGCCCGTCCCGACATCGATGACACGCGGGGGCGCCGCATCCGGGTCCGCGCTCAGCCACGCCATGAGCGCCGCGATCGCCAGGTCGACCAGCCGCTCGGTCTCCGGTCGCGGGATGAGCGCCCGGTCATCCACCACGAACGCAAGGCCGTGGAACTCCTTGATCCCACGCAGGTACGCGACGGGCTCACCGGCCACCCGCCGGGCGACCAGGCGCTGGAACGCCGCCGCCGGTCCGGTCCCGACCGGCGCATCGGGATGGGCGAGGATGGTCGTCCGATCGACGCCGTTGACGTGCGCCAGGAGAAGCTGGGCATCCAGCCGCGGCGATTCGCTGCCAGCCGCCCGCAGGCGCTCGATGCCGGCGTCCAGGAGTTCGCGCGTGGTGGCCATCGGCGCTCAGAGTCGAACGGTGACGGCCAGGTCGCCGACCTTGCGCAGGACCTCCGCGCTCGTCGTCCCTCGCCAGCGATGGAACAGGAGGTCCACCGAGGCGTCGCCGACCCGCAGGTCGGTCAGCGTGACCTTGCCCAGCCAGTCCGGTAGATGTGGGTGGAGCAGTTCGAGCTCACCGCGGTCGGCATGGGCGCGCAGCCCGAGCATCGTCTCGAGGAACAGGAAGGACGATCCGGCCGCCCAGGCCTGCGGCGAGCAGGCAACGGGATATGGCACGGGTGTCGTCGCATCGCCCTGGTCGAAGCCACAGAACAGCTCCGGCAGCCGGTAGTCCGGGAAGCGTTGCGCGGCATCGAGCATCTGGCCGGCCAGGCGGTTCGACGGCTCGTCATAGCCGTAGCGCTTGAAGCCGGCGGCGATCAGCGAGGTGTCGTGGGGCCAGACCGTGCCCGTGTGGTAGCCGATCGGGTTGTAGCCGGGTTGGTCCGCGGCGTAGGTGCGGATCCCCCAACCGGAGAACATCGTGGGGCGCAGCAGCCGATCGACGACGTCGCGGGCGCGCTCCGGGCTCACGATGCCGGTCCACAGGCACTGCCCGGCGTTCGACCCGATCGCATCGGCCTGGCGCTTGTCGCCATCCAGGGCCATCGCGTAGAACCGCTGGTCCTCCACCCAGAAGGCGGCCTCGAAGCGCTGTCGGAGCGTCTCCGCCTCGCCCTCCAGGCGGGTGGCCATCGTCTCGTCACCACGCATCCGGGCGAGCCCGGCCATCCGCCGCTTGGCATCGAACACGTAGCCCTGCACTTCAGCCAGGGCGATCGGGGCGCGCAACTCCCGCCCTGACCGATCGCGGATGGCGTCCGATGAGTCCTTCCAGCCCTGGTTCACGAGGCCGCGCTCCGAGCGACGTTCGTACTCGACGAACCCGTCGCCGTCGCGGTCGCCGTAGCGGTCGATCCACTCGAGGGCGGCCAGCGCGTTCGGCCACAACCGATCGACCAGCGCTCGATCGCCGGTCCAGTCGAACGTGGCACCGAGCAGGATCAGCCACAGCGGGGTCGAGTCGACGGAGCCGTAGTACGGCGTGTGCGGCAGCTCCCCGGTGCCGGCCATCTCGCCGGTCCGAAGCTCATGGAGGATCTTGCCGGGCTCGGCGTCGCGCCACGGATCATCCGTGGTCGCCTGGTACGCCGCCAGCACCGTCAGGGTCTCGACGGCGACCTGAGGTCGGACGGCCAGCGACTGGATGGCGGTGATCAGCGCATCGCGCCCGAACAGGGTCGTGAACCAGGGCACACCGGCCGCGATGTAGCGCTGTTCCGGGCCGGGGCCCTCGTTGACCAGCAGGCGGAGGTCGGCGACGGAGCGCTTGATCACGAGGTTGAACAGCTCGTGATCGCTGACGACCGTGGTCGTGCCGCGCTCCCAGGCGTGATAGGCGGCGATGCCCTCGTCCGCGGACACGCGGGGTGCGGGCGGGAAGAGGGCGTCCAGATTCGCTCGCCCGGTCGCCGTGTCGTGGGTCGCGCCCGGGGCGGCCCGCGTGGAGGACCAGGTCGTCCACGACAGGTCGCGCTGCTGGCCGGGTGCCAGGGTCACGGTCCAGTGCAGGCGGACCGCCGCCCCGTCGTCGGGATGATCGGCCGTGGGCACGGTCTCGGCATCGACCGCCTCGATGTCGCCTGGCGCCTCGGAGAAGGCGAGGTGGACCAGGCGCTGGACGTCGTCCAGGCCGTCGTAGCGGAACGTCACTTCGCGGGTGCCGATCGCCACGGGGAGGAGCCGCCCGCGGCCCGTTCGTGGATAGCCGCGCACCTCGAAGATGTCCGCGAGGTCGGCCGCGAGGGCCAGCTCGATCGGGATGGTCAGTTCGCGCTCGGCGTGGTTGACGATGCGGATCCGCTCCACCATCCCGTCCGCGCCGATGAGCCGCTGGCGCGAGATGCCGACGGTGCGCCCCGAAACATCATCGAGCGGATGGACCTTCGCGTCCGGGTTGCGGTCCGCGCTCGGGTTGGTCATCTGGATGCTGCCCCGGAAGTTCCCGCCGACCGACGCCTGGAGCAGGACCGGGCGCAGGCCGCCGACCCGCAGCACCGCGCACGAGACCTGGCGCGTGTCCCCCTGGTACAGGCCGAGCCCGCGGGAGTCCGGGTGGATGTCGCCGAAGGCATCGGTGAGGAGGTAGCGGTCGCCGTGCTTGAGGACCTGCACGGACCCAAGGTCCGTGGCCCGGACGATCGGGTTCACCCGGGCCGGCGCGAAGCGAACGGTCGTCGCTTCGATCATGCGTCGTCGCCGGTATCGCGTCCGGTGACCGTCGCCAGGCGATCGGCCTGGTCGGCCATGACCAGCGCATCGATGAGGTCGTCCAGCGCCCCCGCCATGACGGCCGGCAGGTTGTGGACCGTGAGCCCGATCCGATGGTCCGTGACCCGGTCCTGGGAGAAGTTGTAGGTCCGGACCTTGTCGCTCCGATCGCCGCTGCCGACCATCGACTTGCGCGCGGCCGAGTCGGCGGCCCGCTGCTTCTGGATCTCCAGATCCAGCAGGCGCGAACGCAGGACGGCCATGGCCTTGGCCTTGTTCTTGTGCTGGCTCTTCTCGTCCTGGATCTCGACCACGAGACCGGACGGCAGGTGGGTGATGCGCACCGCCGAGTCGGTGGTATTGACGGACTGACCACCAGGCCCGGACGAGCGCTTGACATCGATGCGCAGGTCGCGCTCCTCGTCGATCTGGACCTCGACCTCGTCGGCCTCGGGCATGACCACGACGGTGGCCGTGGAGGTGTGGATCCGGCCGCTGGACTCCGTGGCGGGGACGCGCTGCACCCGATGGACACCGCCCTCGAACTTGAGGCGGCTGTACGCTCCGTCACCGCGGAGCTGGACGATGGCCTCCTTGATGCCGTCGATGCCGGTCTCGTTCAGGCTCAGGACCTCGGTCTTGAAGCGATGGTCGGTCGCGTAGCGCAGGTACATGCGCAGGAGTTCGGCCGCGAACAGGGCGGCCTCATCGCCGCCGGCTCCGGCCCGGACCTCCAGGATGACGTCGCGTCCGTCGTTGGGGTCACGCGGCAGGAGCAGGACCTTGAGCTCGTCGAGCAGGCGCGTCTCCTCGCCTTCCAGGCGGGCGATCTCGTCGCGGGCCATGGCGTGCATCTCGTCATCACTGGCGCTCGCCTCGCGCAGTTCGCGGGCACCGGCCAGCTCGGCACGGATCAGATTCAGCCGGCGGAATGCCTCGACGGTCGGCTCCAGGCGGGACAACTCCTGGCCCAGACGCCGTATCTCGCCCGGATCGGCGCTGACCTCCGGGCGGGAGAGCTCGGCCTGGACTTCGTCGTACTGGGCCGCCACGTCGGCGAGCGTGGCGTCGAGGTCGCTCATGCCAGGGGCGGCGTCTCGCCGACGGCGGGTGGCTCGGGTTCGCCGTCATCGGTGGCGTCGCCGACGCCCGAGGCAGGTCGGGGACCCAGGTCCATCGGCTCGCGCTCGAACGCCGTCGAGCCGGCCGGGACCTCGTTGCCGTCGGCCACGAGCGCCTCCTGCATGGAGGTGATGGCGACCTCGATCATGTCGTCCTCGGGCCGCTTGGTCGTGATCATCTGGACCAGGATGCCCGGATACATGATCACCTTGACCAGCGGGTTGCGGCGGTAGCGGGCGCCGAGTCGCAGCACCTCGTAGCCGACCGCGGCGAGGACCGGGATGCCCAGGATGCGGCTGGCGATCATGACCAGGGGTTCCTGCTTGCCGACCAGCGAGAACGTGAAGATCGAGAGCATCGCGAGCACGACCAGGAACTCCGTGCCGCAGCGGTGATGCGCGGTCGGGTACTTGCGCACGGCGTCCACGGTCAGCGGGTCGCCGGCTTCCAGGGCGTGGATGGTCATGTGCTCGGCGCCGTGGTACTGGAAGACGCGTCGGATGTCGGGCGCCCGTGAGACCAGGGTGAGATAGCCCAGGAAGATCGCGACCTGGATCACGCCTTCGACCGCGGGCTGGGCCCAGTTCTGGTCGGAACCGGCCGTCGCGACGCTCGAGATGAACAGCGGGAGGAGCGAGAAGACCGCGATCGCCACGGCGAAGGTCGCGATGAGCATGACCGCGATCGAGCCCTTGCCGAGCTCGACGTCGTCCTCCTGGGCCTGGACGTTCGCGCTGCGGACGAGCCAGCGGGTGCCGATGACCAGCGTCTCGTACAGCACCACGAGCCCGCGGATCAGGGGCCACTTGGCGTAACGCTTGCCGTGGATCCCGGAGTCCAGGCGCTCCGTGGCGGTGACGATCCGGCCGTCTGGGTGGCGCAGCGCCACGGCGATCGCGTCGCGACCGCGCATGAGCACGCCTTCCATGAGGGCCTGGCCCCCGTACGCATATCTGGGCATGTCGGCAAGTCTACCCGGCTCGCTCGTGGGGGCCCCGAACCATCCCATGATCAGGATTCCGGCAGATAGCAGCCACAGCTCTGTTGGGTGCAGACCGATGCCCGCGATACGTCATGTCGGGCATGTACCAGCAGTGTGGGCTCTGGTTGCCGAAGATTGGGCCTGGCCGGGGCGTCCTGTAGCCCCTACCAGCAGCCACGGCTCTGTATGCGAATGCCCGACGAGCGCGGGTCAGGGCACGGGCCGGCACGGCAGCCGCCGGCCCCCGGAATCAAGAACGGCCGGCCCATCGTGGGCCGGCCGTTCGTTCGGTCGAGGGAATGCCGGGTTGGCAGCCTAGCTGCGGGCCTGGCGCTCCAGGCGCTTCTGGAAGCGCTCGACCTGCCCGGCGGTGTCGATGATGTTCTGCGTGCCCGTGAAGAACGGGTGGCAGTTGCTGCACACGTCCACGCGCAGCTCCGGTCGGGTGGAACCCACGGTCCACTCGCGACCGCACGATCCACAGTGGACCTTGGCTTCGTAGTACTTGGGATGGATGTCGGGCTTCACGGGGTTCTTCTCTCCTCCGACGCCGTCCGTGCAGGGCCGTTGCCCCGCCGGTGGTCGCCGGCTATGTCCGGTCGGTCAGGCCGCGGTCAGGCGGCGCCGGTCGTCGGAACGGCTTCGACCGCCTCGACCCGGATGCGCTTCTTGTTCTTGGTTGCATGTTCGAACTTGACCTTGCCGGTCACGGTCGCGAACACGGTGTAATCCCGCCCCAGGCCCGTGCCGGGCCCGGCCAGGAAGGTCATCCCCCGCTGGCGGACGATGATCGAGCCGGCCGGGACGAGCTGACCGTCGCCGGCCTTCACGCCCAGGCGCTGGCCGACGCTGTCGCGCCCGTTCTTGACGCTACCGCCTGCCTTCTTGTGGGCCATCGTCTACTCGTCCTTCTTCGTGGCGCGCTTGGGAGCGCTCTTCTTCGCGGCGGGCTTGTCGGCCGCGTCGCTCGTGGCGTCGCCGCTCTCACCATCGTCGGTGGCGGCGGCCTTGGCCTTGGCGGTCGAACGCCTGGCCGGCTTCTTGGCCTCGGCTGTGGTCTCGTCGGCATCGGCCGCCTTGGCGGTGGCCTTCTTGGCCGGCGCGGCCAACTTGGCCGCGAGCTCGGCGTCCTTGGCGGCCTGCGCGGTGGCGGCTTCCTCGAGGCGCATCCGCTCGGTCTTGGCGTCCTGCTCGGCCTTGGCCGCGGTCTTCGCCGCGCTCTTGCCGCCGAACACGATGTCGCTGATGCGCAGGACCATCAATTCCTGACGATGGCCCTTCTTGACCCGGCTGCGAGCCTTGGGGCGGTACTTGAACGAGATCAGCTTGGGCCCACGGTCCAGGCGCAGGACGTCCGCGCTGACCTGCGCGCCGTCGACCAGCGGCTGCCCGATGGCGGCGCTCTCGCCGTCCGCGACGAGCAGGACGCGATCGAGGGTGATGGACTTGCCGGGCTCGGCGTCGAGCAGCTCGACCTCGAGCTCGGTGCCGACCTCGACGCGGTACTGCTTCCCGCCGGTCTCGATGACTGCGTACATGGATCCTCAGGGCTTCTTCATGGTCACGTTCCGCGACGCGTGGCGCGATCGGGCTATCGGACATGGGATGACGCCCGGCACAGGCCGAGGCGCGGACGGTGGAGTGTATGCCCGAAGCCCGATCCGGTCAATCGAGGTCGAGGTCCTCGAGAAGGACCAGCCGGTCGCGCACGATCGATTCGACCTGCAAGCGTTCGCCGATGATATCGCCGAGAGCGGCCACGACCTCCTCCGGACGACCCGTGCCGAGTTCCGGGTGGATGCGGGTCCGGGTGACGAGCACGGGCGGCGGCCCGTCGGACACGAGTCGCACATCCACGACGAGCGGCCGCAGGTCGTAGGTCACGGTGCCGTCGCCCTTGCGTCGCTCGCGCGGCACACGACGGGCCGAGAGCAGCATCGCGCACGCCTCCCCCAGCCGGGCCGCATCGATGCCCGCGGCACCGACCAGGACGACCTGGTGATCCGCGGCGGCGACGCGGCCGCCGAGGGCTGGTCCAGCCAGCCACACGTCATGCAGCTCAAGCAGCTGCCAGCCCGCGGGCACGTGGGGGGTCAGCGCCTCGCGGACCCTCCAGGCCGGCCAGCGCTCCGTCAGGACGACATCGATCAGTTCGCCGTTCGCGGCCATCCCGACGGGGAGCGGCGCCCCGAACGCGATGCGCGGCCGTGCCCGAGCGTCCGTCCCGTGGGCGACGGGCAGGGCCGCGGCCGCGATAGCGGCCTCCCACGCCTCGGCGACATCGCGCTGGGTCTGGTCAGCGACGACCGCGGACCGACCGACGACGAGCCGCCAGCGCTGCCGTGGCTCCGGCGGAGGCGGTGGCGTGGGCGGCGCCTCGGCGGCGGGGTGTCCGGGGATCCCGGTCTGGTCATGCACGTCTGGTAGTCTGCCGGACGATGGATGAGCCCGACCGGTCGAACTCGGACCGTCCGCCCGCCCCGCCGGCGTCATCCGCCCCGCGGGCGCCATCCGACACCTGGACCGGCACCTTGCCCGTGCCCCCGTTCGTCGACCCGGCGGCGGCGCCTGGTGAACCGCGTTTCGCCCGACTGTCGCCGCGCGTGGCGGTCCTCATCGCCGGGGCGATCATCATCGGCGTCCTCTTCTGGATGTCGCGCGACGCCATCCGGCCCTTTGTCGTGGGCCTGCTCCTCGTCTACCTCCTGGACCCGCCGGTGCGCTGGCTGGTCCGCCGCGGCATCCGTCGGACGATCGCCATCGTCATCGTCTACGTCGTCGTCACGGTGGCGTTCATCGAGTTGCTCAACCTGACCCTCACGCCGCTCATCAACGAGTTCCTGCGCTTCGTGGACGAACTACCGCAGCTCGCCGTCCAGCTCCAGGACCAGCTCGCGCGGCTGACCGAGTTCTATGCCCGACTCCAGATCCCGGACGCCATCCGCGAATGGATCGACGCTCTGATCGCGTCGCTGGGCGACGGTGGCGCGGGCCCGGCATTCGACCTGACGTCGCTGCTCCCGATCGTGACCGGCGCGGGCGGTGTCGTGGGCGCCATCTTCGGCTACATCCTCCTGCCGGTCTGGGTCTTCTACCTGCTCAAGGACCGCGTCGCGCTGATGCGCCAATTCGATACGGCCCTGCCGGCGACCTGGCGCTTCGACGTGTGGGCCATCTTGCGCATCGTCCAGCGGGTCTTCGGCCAGTGGGTCCGCGGCCAGCTGATCCTGGGTCTGACGGTTGGCATCTTCACGTTCGTCGGCCTGATCCTGCTGAGCGTGACCGTGGACGAGGTGTTCGGGCGCTACGCCATCCTTCTGTCCGTCACGGCGGCGATCCTGGAGCTGGTGCCGATCATCGGGCCGATCATCGCCGCCGTTCCCGCAGTCCTGCTGGCCGCCACTGCGGGTCTCGAGGCGGTCATCGCCGCGCTCGTGCTGTACACCCTCGTCCAGCAGGTCGAGAACAACTTCCTGGTGCCCAAGATCCAGGGCGACGCCGTCCAACTGCATCCCGCGGCCGTGATCTTCGCGATCATCGTGGGCGGGGCGATCGCCGGGTTGATCGGGGCGATCCTTGCCCTGCCCATCGCGGCCGCCCTGCGCGACGTGCTGCGCTACCTGTTTCGCCGCCTCACCCCGGAGTCCTCGACGGAGCTGGCCGCGTCGCTGGCGGGCCTCGGGCTGGAGAAGCACCCCGGCCTGCCCGAGCCACCGGGCGACACCGCCGCGGCCCCGGCATGACCGGTCCCGGAGCGACGGATCCGTACAAGGTGCTCCAGGTCGACTCCGAGGCCGAGGACGAGGTCATCGCGGCGGCCTATCGCCGACTTGCCCGCAAGTACCACCCCGACGCCGCCGGCCCGGAGGCGGCGCCACGGATGGCCGCGATCAACGCTGCCTGGGAGATCCTGGGCGACTCGACTCGACGGGCGGCCTTCGACCGGGAGCGGGCCCTCGCCGCCGCCATGGAGCGCGCCCGACCGACCGCGCCACCGACTTTCCCCGCGCCGTCGGCGTCGACCGACCCGCGGGCGGCAACGCCCCCATCTGCCCAGCTGCGCAC
>JBPPMZ010000021.1:0-12202 GCA_051306295.1 Candidatus Limnocylindrales bacterium | reverse complement strand
CGCGGGGGCGATCATGGAGCCCGCGAAGTCCCGCCCGGACCCTCCACCGGGCCGTAACGGTCGCCGACCATCGTCCGGGGCGGATCACCATCGGAGTGACCGGGACCGCTGCTCGGGGTGGAGTTGACGACCGAGCCTCAGGGCGCGTACATGCTCTGCGTGCCATCGGGCGAGGCGAGGAGTGCCGTTCGACGATGCCGCCCGGGGGAACCGGAGCCCACGCCGATCCACTGACGGCTCGGGCCTGCGGCTGGTGCTTGCGGGCGGAGACGCCGTGATCGGCCCGCGTCCATTCGGCCCGCGTCCATCACGCCGGCCGATCCTCCATCTCCTCGGCCACGCCGAGGTAGGCGTCCACGATCCGTTCGGTCGCGAGCAGCTCGCGCCCGGTACCGGACAGGACGATCCGCCCCGATTCCATCACGTACGCCCGGTCGGCGAGCCGGAGCGCCTGGTGGGCGTTCTGTTCCACGAGGAGGCTCGTCGTCCCGGCGTTGCGGATCCGGGCGATCTCCTCGGATACCGCGGTGACGATCCGCGGCGCCAGGCCCATCGACGGTTCGTCGAGCAGGAGGAGGCGCGGCGCGGCGAGCAGGCCGCGGGCGATCGCGAGCATCTGCTGCTCTCCGCCTGACAGCGTGGAGGCCGGTCGGTGACGTCGTTCGCCAAGGATCGGAAAGCGCGCGTAGACCGAGTCGATCTCCCGCACGAGCCCGGATCGGTCTCGCCGCCGGTACGCACCCAGATCGAGGTTCTCGGCCACCGTCAGACGGCCCAGGATCTCGCGACCTTCCGGCACGTGGACGATCCCGTCACCGACCAGCCGGTGCGCCGGCCGGCCGGTGACGTCACGACCGGCGAATCGGACCCGGCCGCCGACGATCCGGCCACCGTTCAGGTCGAGCACCCCGGAGATCGCGGACAGGGTGGTCGTCTTGCCCGCGCCGTTCGCCCCGATCAGCGCGACCATCTCGCCCTGGGTGACGAACATGGACGCTTCCCGGACCGCCGGAACGTCGCCGTAAGCGACGGTCAACGCCTGGACCTCGAGGAGTGGCCGGGTATCGTTGGACGGCGTGTTCACCCTCCCGCCTCCGCCGCACCCAGGTACGCCTCGATGACGCGGGGGTCGCGCGCGACGACGCCCGGGATACCCTCGGCGATCTTCGCCCCGAAGTTCACCACGCTGATCCGATCGCAGGACCGCATCACCATCCGCACGTTGTGCTCGATGAGCAGGACGGCGATCCCATCCTGGGCGATCCGCCGGATCATCGCCGCGACCCGGGCCGCCTCGACGGACGTCATCCCGGCGACCGGCTCGTCCAGGACGAGCAGCCGTGGCTCGGCCGCCAGGGCGCGGACGAACTCGAGTCGACGCCGATCCCCGTACGACAGGCGATCCGCCCGCCACGTCGCCATCCCGGCCAGCCCGACCGACGCAAGGAGGTCGGTCGCGCGGCTCCGAGCCGCCGCCTCCTCGTCGCCGGAGCGGAACATGAGCCGGCGAAAGAACGTCGGCCGGAGACGCGTGTGCATCCCGACGAGCACATTGTCAAGGACGCTGAGCCGGCCGAAGAGCCGGATGTGCTGGTAGGTCCGGATGATCCCCAGGCGGGCGATCGCGGCGGACGTCGCGCCGGTCACGTCCCGGCCGCCGAACTCGACCGTGCCGGCGCTGGGCGGGATCAGGCCGGTCAGGACGTTGACCAGGGTCGTCTTGCCCGCGCCGTTCGGTCCGATCAGCCCCAGCACCTCCCCGGGGGCGATCTCCAGATCCAACCGATCGATCGCCTGGATACCGCCGAAGTGACGGCTGAGGCCCCGAACCCGAAGGAGCGGCGCGGTTGCTCGCGCGCTGCCGGGGTCGCCCGCCGTGGGCGGTTCGGGCATCCGGGTCGCCCGCGTGAACGCGGCAGGCGCCGCCGCCCCCGCGGCGTCCGATGTGGTTCCCGCCGCGCGCGGCGCCGATCGGTGGAGGAGAACGTACCGTCCTTGACGATCTGGACGACAGCGGGGTGATCCGCGTCGCGCAGCTCCGTGAATGAGAACGACCCGAGGGGCGTCGGAAAATCCTTGATCTCCGGGAGCGCGTCTCGGATTGCCTGACGGTCGGTCGAGCCGGCACGCTTGATCGCCTCGGCCAGGAGCTTGACTCCCGTATACGCCTGGGTGGCGAACTGATCCGGCGCGGAACTGTACGCCGCCTGATAGGCCGCCAGGAACGCTTGGTTCTCGGGGCTCTGGGACGCTGAGTTCCAGGCCGCCCCGACGACCACGCCCTCGGCATCCTTGCCGGCATTCTTGATGATGGCCGGGGAGTTGAACCCATTGCCGCCGATGATCGGGACATCGATCCCTAGACCTCGCGCCTGGGTGATGATCCCGGCGCCTTCCTCGGCCGGGGCGGACACGACGATGGCGTCGGGCGCCGTCCCGAGGATCTTGGTCAGCTGAGCATTGAAGTCACGGTCGCCCTTGAGAACGTCTCCGTCGTCGTGACCTCGATCCCGCGATCCGCGAGGGCCCGCTTGAAGACGTCGTACCCGGACTTCGTGAAGGCGTCGTCCTGGCCGTACAGGACCGCGACCTTGACCAGGTTGAACTTTGTCTTCGCGGCAGCGATCGTCTGGGGGATGACCTGGCCCTCGGTCAGCGAATCCCGGAAGACCCATTCACCCATGTCGGTGATCCCGGCAGCCGTGTTCGACACGCCGAGGACGACGACGCCCGCCTCCGGATCTGCCGAGAACGCGGTGTTCGACAGCGTGGGTCCGATGATCGCGGCGACGTTGTCCTAGTTGATGAACGCTTGAACAGGTTGATCCCCTGGTTGGGATCGGAGGCATCGTCCTCGATCTTCAAGTCGATCTTGACGTCGCCCGCCGCGTTGATTTCGTCAACGGCGAGCTTCGCCCCGTTCTGCTGGCTGGCGCCGTAGACTGCGGCTGCCCCGGTCAACGAGAACGCGGCGCCGATTTGGGCCTCGATCGGTTCGGCCTCGCCCGCCGGAGCCGAACCGCCGCCAGCGGGCGAACAGGCGGCCAAGGCGAGACTCGCGCCGAGCGCGAGCCGAGTGAGTAGGTGGCGCCGTCACCAGACATGGTCATCTCCCGGATGCAATGGTCCTTCACGGACAGATTCGATAGCGGACGTGATAAGTAGCCTCTACATGAGGCCGTCGCACCATGTGCTGGGAGCAGGCCACGTGCTGCGCCCGCGCGTTGTGATGCCTCGCAGCAGATCGGACGCTGCTTCGATGATCCGTCAGGATCCAGGGATCGGTGCGTGATCGGCAGGCTCGGCGGTCTCCAGATGCGGATCACCGCGCTGACGCTCGTGATCTTCGGCGTGGCGGGGATGATGGGCGGGGCGATCCTCGTCGGCCGGCTGCTGAGCGCGATCCAGGAGCAACAGGGCCAGCTCGCGATGGCCGTCGCCCGCACGATCGCCCAGGTCGAGGACGTCAGGTCGAGCGTCGGCCGCCCGGACGGGGCAGCCGTCATCCAGCCGATCGCGGAGCGGATGCGCATCGAGGCGAGGGTCGACTATGTCGTCGTGATCGACATGGATCGCGTCCGGTTCTCGAGTGCTCTCCGGGAGCGGCTCGGGACGGTGTTCGAGGGCGGTGACGAGGGTCCGGCGCTCGCCCAGCAGGCGTACCTGTCGCGGGCTGCGGGCGTTGGCGGGCCGTCCGTGCGGGCGTTCGTTCCGATTCTGTCGCCCGATGGCCTGGAGCAGGTGGGCGTGGCGGTCGTGGGTGTGCTCGAGCCCCAGCCAATCGAGCTCCTCCGGTCTGTCCAGGGCGACGTCCTGCTGGCGTTCACCGTCGGCCTGTCGACCGCCCTTGTCGGTGCGTGGATCCTCGCGCGGAGTATCCGCCGGCAGATGTTCGGTCTCGAGCCGCGCGAGATCGCGCGCCTCCTCGAGGAGCGAGTCGCGGTCGCGTCCTCGATCCGGGAGGGTCTCATCGCGGTCGATCGCGAGGGCCGGATCACGCTGGTCAACGATCAGGCGCACCGGATGTTGGGCATCGGCGAGGAGGTCCTGCAGCGACCGGTGGGGGAGGTGATCCCGAACTCGCGCCTGCCGGTCATCACCGAGACGGGCATCGCGGAGCACGACCAGCCGATGCGGATCGGCGATCATCTCCTGGTCGCCAACCGCGTGCCGATCCGAGTTGGCGGGGAGATCGTGGGCGCGGTCGCGACGTTCCGGTATCGAAGCGAGGTGGAGCGACTGGCGGAGGAGCTCACCAGCGTCCAGCAGTTCGTCAAGGCCCTGCGCGCGTCGAACCATGAGTGGCTGAACAAGCTCCACACGATCGCCGGGCTGCTCCAGCTGGGCCGCTACGAGCGCGCGAAGGAGTACATCTTCGCGGAGACCGAGGGCCAGCAGGAAGCGGCCCGCTTCATCGCTCGCAACTTCGCCGACGCCCGGATCTCCGGCTTGTTGCTGGGCAAGGTCGCCCGAGCCCGCGAGCTGGGGGTCGAGCTCCGGATCGACGACGAGAGTCGGCTCACGGTGTTGAACGGAGCATTGAAGGGCATCGATCTCGTCGGGATCGCCGGCAACCTGCTCGAGAACGCGATCGAGGCCGCGGCGTCGACGCGCCACGGCACGAAGCCACTGGTGCGCTGCCTGATCAGGGGAGGAGGGCATCGCCTGACGATCGAGGTCGTGGATAACGGACCAGGAATCCCGGAGGAGCTGCTGCCGGGGATCCTCGCCGGCGAGCTGTCCACCAAGGGCGCGGGACGTGGGATGGGCCTCGCCCTGGTTCGGCGCGAGGTGGATCTCGTCGGCGGTACGCTCGCGGTCCACCGCGAGCCGGGTTCCACGCGGTTCTCCGTCGTGCTTGACGAGGAGGTGAGCGTTGGCCGCTCCGACTAGGGTCTTGATCATCGAGGACGACCCCATGGTCGCAGAGACACACCGGGAGTTCATCGACGGGATCGGCGGCTTCCAGATCGTCGGCTGGGCCCGGACCGGAGGGGAGGGTCTGGGCGCCGTCCAGGCGCTTCGTCCCGAGCTCGTCCTGCTCGATGTCTACCTCCCGGACATGGACGGCATGGAGGTCCTGCGGGAGATCCGGGGGCAGGGGCTGCCCAGCGACGTGATCGTGATCACGGCCTCGCACGACGGGCCGATCATCCGCGAGGCGCTCCGCAGCGGGGCCATCGACTACATCATCAAGCCCTTCCGGTTCGAGCGTCTGCGGGCGACGCTCGAGACCTACCGGCGCGACCGAGCCGGCCTCGACCGGGCTGTCGCCCTCGATCAGGCGCAGGTCGATCGCGTCCTCGGGAACCGCCCGGAGGTCGACGGCTCGCGCGACTTGCCGAAGGGTCTCAGTGAGGCGACGCTCGGGCAGATCGCTGCCTACCTGGCCATCCGGGAGGGGCCGGTCAACGCCGCCTCGACCTCCGCTGCACTGGGCATGTCACGGGTCACGGCCCGCCGCTATCTGGACCACCTCGTGCAAGAGCACCAGGCGACGGTGGAGATCCGTTACGGTTCGGTGGGTCGTCCCATCCACTGGTACCGGGCGACGGAGTGAGATGACCGCGCGACGAGTGCCGACCGTTCTCCTGGCGATCGTCCTGATCGTGGGCTGCCAGGCGCGAGCCGTTGACAACGAGCAGGTGCCGGCGGAGACGCGGATCACCGTCCGCTTCTCACACGTCGTCGCCGAGAACACCCCGAAGGGCATCGCCGCGCGACGCTTCGCCGACCTGGTCAACGAGCGATCCGCCGGGCGCATCGAGGTCCAGGTGTTCCCGAACTCGAGCTTGTATGCCGACGGCGAGGAGTTCCAGGCACTCCTGGACGACAAGATCCAGCTGATCGCACCGTCGACCTCCCTCGTCGCCGACCTCGTTCCCGAGTGGCAGATCCTCGACCTGCCCTTCCTGTTCGCCGACACAGGCCAGGTCAGCCCGTCCATGGCCGGCCCGCTCGGACGACGCCTGACGGCGCTGCTCGAACCGACCGGGATGGTCGGCCTCGAGTTCTGGGAGGGTGGCTTCCGCCAGATGACGAACAGCCGCCGCGAGCTCCGACTGCCAGCCGATTTCCGGGGGCTGCGGATGCGCTATCAGGCGAGCCCTGTCCGGCGCCAGCAGTTCGAGCTCCTCGGCGCGCAACCGGTCCGGGGAACGTTTGCCGACCTCTACCGGCTGCTCGAACAGGGCGAGGCCGACGGACAGGAGAACAGCCTGTCGAACATCGAATCCAAGCGCCTGTTCGAGGTCCAGCGCTACCTCACCGTGTCGAGTCATTCGTACCTCGGCTACGTCGTGCTCGCGGACCAGGACTGGTGGAACGGGCTGGCCGAGAGGGACCGGGCCGTCCTGGCCGGGGCGCTGGCCGAGACGACCGACTGGCTGCGCGCGAATGCGCCACGGATCGAGGCGGATGCGCTCGACGCCATCCGGGAGTCGGGCGACGTCCTGACCCACGAGCTCGCGCCGGATGAGCGTGCGACGTGGCGCACGACGATCGATCCGATCTACCTGGACCTCGATGGCTGGCTGCCCGGGGACCTCGCCGAGATCGTTCGGGCGATCTCGACCGCGCAGCCCTGACGGACTCCGGAGCGCGAAGCGATCGTCGGAGCGACCGGACGCGACCAAAACGACCAATTGCTCGTTTAGGTTCGAATGGTTGCCGTCCCTCGACCCGACTCCTAGCCTCCGGTCGCGGCCCCGACCTGGGCCGACGCCGAACCGCATCCTTGCGGCGGTCAGATGTGATGAGGAGGAGCTTCATGTCCCCCCACGGTCGACTTGCCCATCGATCCGGCCTGTCTCCACGCCGGACGATGACGCCGCTGCTGGCCAGTCTCGCGATCGCCTTCGTGGCCTGCCAGCCGGCTGGTTCCGGGAGCACGGGCAGCAGTGCGCCGGTCGCCCCATCGGCTGGCAGCTCGGCGCCGAGCGGATCTCCCGTCGCCAGCGCCCCGGGCGAGATCGTCCAGCTGTCCATCGCGACGGGCGGTACCGGCGGCGTCTACTACCCGCTGGGTGGCGGGATCGCCCAGGTGATCCGCGACAACATTCCGGGCTACGACGCAACCGTCCAGGAGACGAACGCCTCGGTCGACAACATGTTGCTGATCGCGAGCGGCGGCGCCGACCTGGCCTTCTCGCTGGGCGACACGGCGGCTGACGCCGTCGCCGGAAACGCCGACTTCGAAGGCAAGGCCGTGACCGCCTGTGCCATCGGCCGGCTCTACAACAACTTCACCCAGGTCGTGACCAGCGTCGACACCGGGATCGCCAGCATCGAAGGTCTGCGCGGCAAGCGCGTCTCGCTCGGCTCTCCCGGCTCCGGGACCGAAGTGATCGCGCTGCGCATCCTGGAGGCGGCGGGGCTCGACCCGGACAGCGACATCAAGCGCGGCCAGCTGGGCATCGCCGAGACCGTGGATGCCCTCAAGGACGGCACCATCGACGCCGGCTTCTGGTCCGGCGGGCTGCCGACCGGGGCGCTCGTCGACCTGGCCACGACCGGCAAGATGGTTCTCATCCCGACGGCCGAGTACACGGCGGCGCTGCAGGGCCGGTACGGCGAGTCCTACATCGAGGACTCCATCCCCGCGGGTGCCTACGAGGGCCAGACCGCGGATGTGCCGACGATCGTCGTGCCGAACGTGCTGGTCGCCAACGCGAGCATGCCGACGGAACTCCAGCAGCAGATCACCGCGGCCATCTACGACAACAAGGACGACCTCGTGGCCGTTCACAAGGCGGCCGGCGAACTCGACCCGTCGACCGCCGGAGAGGTCGGGTTCATGGACGTCTGCCCCGGGTCTGCGGCGTACTTCGCGGAACGCTGAGGATGGCGAACCGATGGCGAGGCCGGCGCGCCGGCCTCGCCATCGTCCTGGCGCTGGCGACGATAGCCGCCAGCACGTCCGTCCTGTCGACCCTGGGCCGGGGCGATGCGCGGGACACGCTGGCCGTGGTGGTCCGCACCACCGACGGCACGGTACTCGCGCGCGTGCCACTCCCGGCCGCGGGACGGTTCGCGCTGCGCTACCGCAACTCCCTCTACGGCTCGCTCGCCGAGGAACGCTTCATCGCGACACGGGACCGGCGCTTCTGGCTGCAGGAGCTTGCCGCCGACGAGCTCGCGGTGCTTGAGGAGTACTACGCGATTCCGGGACCGGCCGAACGGACGCTCGCCGGCGATCGGCGCACGTGGCGAGCGCGCCCGGCGGACACGTCCGCGTTCGGGCGTCTGACAATCGCTGCGACGAGGCTCGGTGAGCGAACGCTCCTGGTCCCCGGCCGCGAGGACGTTGCCCTGTGGAGCCTGGTCGACCGCGAGCCGATCGTCATCATCGACCTGGAGGTGACGGGTCGATGAACCACGACGCCGCCGACCCGGTCATCGACCAGGAGGCGCTCATCGCCGAGTTCGACGCGGAAAAGCCGCAGCGCAAGCTGAGCGGGTGGCCGAGCCGGATCGTGCAGATCATGGCCGCGACGCTGGCGCTGCTCGGCCTGTGGTGGGTCTTCAACCCGATCTCGAAGCAGCTCTACCTGCCGCTCTTCGCGATGATCGCCCTCTCGACCACCTTCCTGACGTACCGCGGGTGGGGCCGTTCCGCCGACGACCGCGAAGGCGCGCGGGCCGATCACCCGCACGCGGTCGACTGGCTGCTCGCCGGCTTGACGATCGCCGCCTTCGGCTACATCGCGGTGGAGTGGCAGAGTTTCTTCCGCCGTGCCGTCGTGCCCGACCCGCTGGACATCATCATCGGCACCGCGGTCATCCTCCTCGTTCTCGAGGCGGCGCGGAGAACGGTGGGCTGGATCGTCCCGGCGATCATCCTGCTGTTCCTCGCCTATGCCTACCTGGGACCCCTGCTGCCGGCCCCGTTCAATCACGCCAGCTACGCCTGGCCGCGGCTCGTGGGCCACAACGTCATGAGCACGTCGGGCATCTTCGGCGTGCCACTGGACGTCGCGGCCACGTACATCGTGCTGTTCACGATCTACGGCGCCGTCCTCGAGTTCACCGGGGCGAGCAAGTTCTTCCTCGACTTGTCGTTCGCCGCGTTTGGTCAGTCGCGCGCCGGTCCAGGCCGGACCGTGACACTCGCCGGCTTCCTGCTGGGAACGGTGTCCGGCTCGGGGGTCGCCACCACCGTCGCGCTGGGCGGTGTGTCCTGGCCCGTCCTCCGGCGCGCCGGCTACCCGAGAGAGGAAGCCGGCGGGGTGCTGGCGGCGGCCGGGATCGGCGCGATCCTGTCGCCGCCGACCCTCGGGGCCGCGGCCTTCATCATCGCCGAGCTGCTCGGCGTCCCGTACCTCGACGTGCTCATCTGGGCGACGATCCCGACGCTCCTCTACTACCTGGGCATCGTCCTGGCCATCGAGATGGACGCGCGTCGTTTCCGAACGACGATCGTCGCCATCGAGACGCCGCCGTTGCGCCACCTGCTCATGCGCTACGGCTATCACTTCAGCTCGCTCATCGCCATCGTCGTCCTGCTGGCGATGGGCGTCAGCGCGTTCCGCGCGGTCGTCCTCGCCACCGCGCTGGCCGTCGTCCTGGGCTTCCTCGATCGCCGGCACTGGCTGACGCCCGGTCGCGCCTGGGGCGCCCTCGTCGCTGGTGGGACGGGTGTGCTCTCGGTGGTGGCGGTGATGGCCGCCTCCGGCATGATCGTCGGCGTCATGACCCTCACCGGTCTGGGCCTGAAGCTGGCCGGCATCATCGTGGCCTTCGCCGGCGGGAGCCTGCTGCTGACCGCGGTCTACTCCGCGGTCGCGGTCCTGCTGCTTGGCCTGGCCGTCCCGGTGACGGCGAGCTTCATCATCTCCTGGGTCATCATCGGGCCCGCACTCCAGCAGCTGGGGGTCCCGGACTACGCCGCGGCGATGTTCATCTTCTACTACGCCGTGCTCTCGGAGGTCTCTCCGCCCACGGCCCTCTCGCCGTTCGCGGCGGCGGCCATCACCGGCGGGAAGCCGGTCAAGACGATGTGGCTGACCTGGAAGTACACGCTGCCGGCGTTCCTGGTCCCGTTCGTCTTCGTGCTGGCGCCGGCGGGCGAGGGACTGCTGCTCCAGGGTGGTCCGGCGACCGTCGCGGTCGCTGCCGCGGTCGGCGCCTTGGCCGTCGCCGCGCTGGCGGTCGTCACCGGGGGCTGGCTCCTTGGCCCGGTCCGCTGGTTCGAACGGCTCCTCTTCGGGATCGGCGCCCTGGCCCTGCTCGTGACGGAACCAGCCGCCATCGGGATCGGTCTCGCCTCTATCGGAGCCGGAGTGGCGATCCACGTCTTCGGCCGGCGGCGGCCACCGGGCGCCCGAACCAGGTGAGGGGCGCCGTCACGCCGTCCCCGCGCTATCAGTAACCGGCCCGGCACCCGCCCAGGGTGATCGACCGGCGAGCCACGCCTCCAGGCGGTCGATGAACGGGTGCTGGGTCGACTTGAGCAGGCGGCGCGCCTCTGCCGGCGAGCACCACGCCACGCGGTCGATCTCGGGGAACTCCGCCATCCGGCCTGAGCCCGGCGGCCACTCCATCGCGAACAGGTTGCTCCGCGCGGCCTCGGCGTCCAGATCGCCTTCCGCGGCCCACGCCACGACCTGCTTGCCGCCCTTCTGCACGATGTCCCCAAGCGAGATCAGGGTCTCGGAGGCAGCCTCGACGGGCGAGCCGGTCTCCTCCTCGAACTCGCGTCGGGCGACGGCCTCCAGGTCCTCCACGCCATCGACCTCGCCCTTGGGGATCGACCAGTGCCCGGCGTCCTTGCGGGTGAAGTACGGGCCACCGGGGTGCCCGATGAGCACTTCCAGACCGTCTGCTCCGTGACGGAACAACAGGATGCCGGCGCTCACGCGCGTGCGACCGGCCGCCGGCCCGGGGGCCATATGCTCAGCCCCAGCCGGTCAGGTCGCGCAGGTCGATGCGCCGATCGTGGCTGTACACGTTGAAGCCGTCACCGCGCAGGAACCCGACGAGCGTGACGCCGAGCCGTTCCGCCGTCTCGACGGCCAGGTCCGACGGGGCGGACACGGCACAGATGATCGGCACGCCGGCCACCGCCGCCTTCTGGACGATCTCGAACGACACGCGACCGCTGACCATCAGGATGCGCTCGTGCAGCGGCAGGGCGCCGGCGAGCAATTGGGACCCGATGAGCTTGTCGAGCGCGTTGTGGCGCCCGACGTCCTCGCGGATGGCGATCAACTCGCCGACCGGGGTGAACAGCGCGGTCGCGTGCAGGCCGCCGGTCTCATCGAACGCCCGCTGGGCGGCGCGGAGCAGCTCGGGCAGGGCGAGGATGACGGACCGCACGACGACCGGGCCGTCGGGCAGGGGCGCGCAACGGACGGCGACCTCGTCGATCGAGGCCTTGCCGCAGATGCCACACGAGGCGGTCGCCACGAAGTGCCGCTCCGCCACGGCGGACGCATCGAAAGGCCGAGACAGGCGGACCAGGATCGTGTCGTCGGGCTGGTTGAGGGCGGCTGGGTCGCCGGTGTCGGTGCCGACGACCTCCGGGCCGTCGATGAGGCCCTCCGTGCGCAGGAACCCGACCGCGAGTTCTGCCTCGTGCCCAGGGGTGCGCATCGTGATGGCGACCGCGACCGGTTCCTGGCCGGGGCCGGCCGCCCGGATCTCCAGGGGCGCCTCGCCGACGATCCGGTCATCGCGCACTTCGAGGGCGGCACCGCGCACGGAAACGATCTGGCGCGTCGTGATGTGGCGAGTCGGCGGGGCGAGGTCGGTCATCAGAGGCAGCTGACCGCATCGACCGCCCGGGCGAAAGCCTGGGCCTCGGCGGTCGCATCTTCGACGGCCACGCCGAGATCCGCCAGGGCAGCGATGGCGTCGAGCCCAGAGGCACCGGTCCACTTCAGGGCCGCTTCGGCCACCGCCCCGTACGCCGCGAGCATGTCGCCCGCGGCCGCGTGCGCATCGGCGTAGCAGGCGACCGGCGGATGGTCGCGGAGCCAGTCTCGCTCGTTGTCCACGAAGTCCAGGATGTCCACCGCCGTTCGCTCGACCGCCGCCGTGTCGAGGTCCTCCGCGGCGGTGCGCAGGTCGGCGTTCAGCTGCTGGGTCTCCTTCGCCGCATCACCGAGCCGGAGCGCGAACTCCGCGTACGCCAGCCGCGGATCTGTGCCCGGCGCCGCGGTGCGCGCGGCCTCGGGGGTCGGCGTGGGGGTCGGTTCAGGGG
>JBPPMZ010000020.1:0-2257 GCA_051306295.1 Candidatus Limnocylindrales bacterium | reverse complement strand
GGGCCTCTGGCACCCTGTGACCCGAGCCGGTGTGGACGCGGCCCCGACCCCGGCCCGACCTCACGCCCCGCGACCAGCCGCGACACCCGCGATCACCCCGCGTACCTGACGAGGATCCTCTCCCCACCATGTTCGACCGCCTGCTCGGCCTCTTCTCCCGCGACATCGGCATCGACCTCGGCACGGCCAACACCCTCGTCCACGTCCGCGACCGCGGGATCGTCATGAGCGAGCCGTCCGTCGTGGCCATCGACGCCAAGACGCGCCGGGTGCTGGCCATCGGCGCGGAGGCCAAGCGGATGGTCGGCCGGACGCCAGCCAACATCATCGCTGTCCGACCGCTGCGCGACGGCGTCATCAGCGACTTCGACGTGACCGAGCAGATGATCAAGTACTTCGTGAACCGGGTCCACGACCGGATCGGGCTCATCCCGCGGCCGCGCATGCTGCTGGGCATCCCATCCGGCGTGACCGAGGTCGAGAAGCGCGCCGTCCGGGACGCCGCGATGAATGCCGGCGCCCGCTGGGCTCGCCTGATCGAGGAGCCGATGGCCGCGGCGATCGGTGCCGGGCTACCCGTGTCGGAGCCGTCGGGTTCGCTCATCGTCGATATCGGTGGCGGGACGACGGAAGTGGCGGTCATCTCGCTCGGCGGCATCGTCGTGTCGCGCTCCATCCGGATCGGCGGCGACGAGATGGACCAGGACATCGTCACGTTCGCCCGGCGCGAGTACAACCTGTTCCTCGGCGAACGGACGGCAGAGGACATCAAGATCGCGATCGGGTCGGCCTACCCCGGCGAGTGGGATGCCCAGCGCGTCACCTTGCGCGGTCGCGACCTGCTGACCGGTCTGCCGCGGTCGGTCGAGGTTGGTGCCGACCAGATCCGCGAGGCCATCGAGCCCTCCGTCGCGCAGATCGTCGACACGGTCAAGGACACCATCGAAGAGACCCCGCCGGAACTCGTGGCCGACATCATGGATCAGGGCGTGGTCCTGGCCGGCGGCGGCGCACTCCTGGCCGGCCTGGACCGCCGCGTCGCGGAGGCCACCCAGATGCCCGTCCACATCGCGGACGATCCGCTGACCTGCGTGGCGCGGGGGACCGGCGTCGTGCTCCAGGAGCTGGACAACATGGACCGCGTCCTTGTCGCGGAGACGTACTCGCGCCCGCCGCGCTGAGCACAGGCTGCGCCCAGGAGCCGCGACCACCGATGGCCACGATCCTCGCCACCCGCACCGCCCGACGCCGGAGCATCGCGTTCACGGTCCTGCTCGCCGTCACCCTCCTGCTCATGGCCTTCTCCTCGAACCCGTTCGTGCGCGACCTGCAGAGCGGCGTCGGGTTCGCCTTTCGGCCGATCCAGGGCGCGCTGGAGGAGGTCGCCAGTGGCATCGCGTCGGTCGCGGCTGCGGTCGCCGAGATCGACCGGTTGCGCATCGATAATGCGGCGCTCCGTGACGAGAACGACCGCCTGGCCATCGAGCGCGCGCTCAACGAAGAGATCCGGCGCGAGAACGAACAGCTGACCGCCCTCCTCCAGCTGCGCGCCGGGTTCGAGTACCAGACGGTGGCGGTGGACGTGATCGCCCGCGAGTCGTCGGAGTTCCGGCGGGTCGTCGTGATCGGCAAGGGGAGCAACGACGGGATCGCGGTCGGGGATGTCGTCGTGGCCGCCGGTGGCGCCCTGGCCGGGCGCGTCAGCCAGATCGGCCCGGATAGTGCGACCGTCGTCCTGGTGACCGACGCGACGTCGACCGTCATCGGCCAGCTCGTCTCGACCCAGGCGATCGGGCAGGTCGTCGGCCAGCTCGGTGGCGTGCTGGTCATGGGCGAGATCGACTCGGCGGAGCGCATCGACCTTGGCGTGGAGGTCGTGACGGCCGGCATCGAGATCGGCGGCGGCGTCCGGTCGCCCTACCCCAGGGGCCTGCTCATCGGCCAGGTCATCGATGTCCGGCGCGATGCCAACAGCGTGGTCCAGACGGCCTACCTGCAACCGGCCGCGAACCTGGATCGTCTCGAGTTCCTGCTGGTCATCCTGGATTACGAGGGCGGGCTGCCGCCGCTGGTCGAGCAGCCGGTGGACTGCACGCCGACCGATGGTGGGGAAGCCTCGCCGGGCACCCTGCCGGAGGGGGAGCAGCCATGCATCGAGCCGACGCCCTCGCCCGAGGTGTCGCCGGGAGCGTCGGCGGCGCCATAAGGTCGGTCGGAAGGGTACGCGGCGACCCGCATGTGGCTGCCCGCTCTCCGG
>JBPPMZ010000019.1:0-10030 GCA_051306295.1 Candidatus Limnocylindrales bacterium | reverse complement strand
ACGCACGAGATGGGCTTCGCGCGGGCCGTGGCGGATCGAATGGTCTTCTTCGATGAGGGTCTGATCGTCGAGCAGGGACCGCCCGCGCAGATTTTCGACTCGCCCAGGGAGGAACGGACCAAGCAGTTCCTGTCTCAGATCCTGCACTGACGTTGCGTGAGCACGCGTCGATCAGCGGATCGGCAGGGTCACGAAGCGCTCTGGGCCGGGTTGCTCGAGGAAATCGATGTCAGCCTGGGTCAAGTTGAGCGTGAACTGACGTGTCAGGACGCAGGGTGACAAAGCGGACCAGGAATGAGCCCCACGGGCGGCCAAGGTGGGCTCGCTGGCGCTGCTCGCAGATCTAGCCTGCCTCGCCGCCTAGCCTGCGCCGCCGATCGGCGGCAGACTGGCCGCCAGCCGGTCCAGGATGAGTCGCTTGACCCGCTCGAGCGGTACACGCTCCTGGGCCATCGAATCGCGCTCGCGGACCGTCACAGCGCCATCCTCGAGCGAATCGACGTCAACGGTCACGCACCATGGCGTGCCGATCTCATCCTGACGCCGGTAAAGCTTGCCGATCGAGGCCGTGTCGTCGTAGACCGCCATCATGTCGCGCCGCAGGTCGGTCACCAGGCGCTGGCAGAGTTCCACGATCTCGGGCCGTTTCTTGAGCAGCGGCAGGACAGCGACCTTGTACGGCGCGAGCTGCGGATGAAGCGCCAGCGAGACGCGCTTCTCGCCACGCACCTCTTCCTCGCGATACGAGTCGATCAGGAAGGTGAAGGCGGCGCGGTCGGGTCCGCCGGCGGTCTCGACGATCCACGGCACGTAGCTCTGTTCGCTCAGCGGATCGAAGTATTCGAGGCTCTGGCCGCTCTCCTGCTGATGGCGGCTCAGATCGAAGTCGCCCCGATTGTGGATGCCTTCGAGCTCCTTCCAACCAAACGGGAAGCGATATTCGATATCAATGGCCTTCTTGGCGTAATGGGCCAGCTCATCGGGCGCATGTTCGCGGAAGCGCAGGCGCTCTTCGGAGACGCCATAGCCCGCGTACCATGCCCAGCGCCGCGGCAGCCACTCCTCGAAGATGCGCGCCGCGTCAGCCGGCGGCACGAAGTACTGCATCTCCATCTGTTCGAACTCGCGCATTCGGAAGACGAAGTTGCCGGGTGAGATCTCGTTGCGGAAGCTCTTGCCCACCTGGGCGATTCCGAAAGGCAGCTTCTTGCGCGTCGACTGCTGGACGTTCTTGAAGTTGACGTACGAGCCCTGCGCCGTCTCAGGCCGCAGGTAGACGACGGCGGCGTCCTCCTCGACCGGGCCCATGAACGTCTTGAACATGAGGTTGAAGCGCCGCGGGGCCGACAGCGGGCCGCCGTCGAGCGGGCAGCGCAGGCCCAGCCGCTCCACGATCGTCGGATCCTGGAGCTCCGTGGCGGTCAGGTGCTCGGCGCCGGGCAGCTCATCGAGCCGGAAGCGGCGCTGGTCGGTCTGGCACTCCACGAGTGGGTCGCTGAACGAGCCGACGTGCCCGGACGTGATCCAGACCTGCGGATGCATGAGGATCCCGGCGTCCAGACCGACGATGTCGTCGCGCTCCTGGACCATCGCCCGCCACCAGGCGCGCTTGACGTTGTTCTTGAGCTCGACACCCAGGGGTCCGTAGTCCCACACGGCGTTGATGCCGCCGTAGATCTCGCTCGAGGGATAGATGAACCCGCGTCGCTTGCTGAGCGAGACGATGGTGTCCAGGTCGCGCATCGCGGGCGCGACGTCGTTCGGATCGCTGGTCTGGGTGGTCACGAGGTGGGATCTCCGCTGATACGCGACCTTGGCAGGGCCACGCGGGATGCTTGCCCTCAGGATGCTATCAGCCGGGCAGGACGTCGGCCAGCGTCAGCTCGCCACGAAGGGCACGGCGACATCGTCATCGTCGAGCTCGACAGGGTCCCCGGTGTAGGCCGCGGCCTGGAGCGTGAACAATCGGGCGTAGCGACCACCCAGGACCATCAGCTCGGCGTGCGTCCCGGCCTCCACGAGCCGGCCATGCTCCAGGAACAGGATGCGGTCGGCCTGGCGCACGGTCGAGAACCGGTGCGAGATGTAGATCGCGGTCCGGCCCTTCGCCAGGGAGCCCAGCCGCGCGAAGAGCTCGAACTCGGCCTGGGCGTCCAGGGCAGACGTCGGCTCGTCGAGGAGCAGGATCCGGGCGTCGCGCATGAAGGCCCGGGCCAGGGCGATCTTCTGCCACTCCCCGCCCGACAGCTCCACGCCGCCATCGAACCACTTTCCGAGCGGCGTATCCCAACCGGCCGGCAGGCGACCAAGGAGGCTGTCGGCACCGCCCTTGCGGGCCGCGTCCTCGACCCGGGCGCGATCATCGACGTGGCCGAGTTCGCCGAGACCGATGTTCTCGGCCGCGGTCGCCTGGTACGTGACGAAGTCCTGGAACATCGCCCCGATCAGCCGCCTGACATCGTCCGGTGGCAGGTCCCGCAGGTCCGTGCCGTCGAGCAGGATGCGGCCCTCGTTCGGGTCGTACAGGCGGGCCAGGAGCTTGATCAGGGTCGACTTGCCGGCGCCGTTGCGACCCACGATGGCCACGGTCTCGCCGGGAGCGATCGTGAAGCTCACATCGTCCAGGGCGAGGACATCGGTGCCCGGGTAGCGGAACGTGACGTGCTCGAAGACGAGCTCGCCGGGACCGTCCGACGCCGGCCGATCAGCCGCGGGAGCCGACGCACCCGGCGCCGCCTCCTCGTCGCGTTCGATGCCGACCGGCGTCGCCAGCAGCTCGTACAGGTCGTTGAGGTACAGGTTGTTCTCGTACATCGAGCCGAAGCTGCCGAGCAACCCCTGGACCGACCCCTGCACGGACGCCGCGGCCTGGGTGAACAGGGTCAGGTCGCCGAGTGTCAACCGCCCTGCGATGGCCAGCAGCGCGACGTACAGGTACGTGATCGAGCCGGCCAGGGTCGTGATCGTGCTCCAGATGAACCCGACGAAGTAGCGCGCGACGACGAGCCCGCGCTGCCGGTCGCGATAGACCGTCGCCAGCTGGCGGAAGCGCTCGATGAAGTACGACCCGAGGCCGAACAGCTTGACTTCCTTGGCGTACGTGTCGGTCGTGACCAGGGTCGTCAGGTAGTCCATCCGACGGCGCAGCGGCGATGCCCAGCGGGCGAAGCTGTAGCCACGCCAGCCATAGCGCGTGTCGGCGATGAACGCGGGGATCGGGGCGACCAGGGCGACGATCGCGAGGATCGGGCTCAGCGCGATGAGCAGCGCGATCATCGACAGGAAGGCGATCGCGATCTGGAACAGGCCGAACACGCTGCTGACCAGGGACAGCGGCCGACTCGCGGCGCCCTGCTGCGCGCGACGGAGCAGGTCGTACGACGTCGAATCCTCGAAGAAGGCAAGGTCGAGCTTCGCGGCGTGGGCCATCACCTGGAGCTGGATGGTCATCGTCACCCGCTCCTGCAGGAGCTGCTGGCAGACGTTGCGCAGTGTGCCCAGGAAGGCGGCCACGGCGAAGACCAGGAACTGCGCACCGACCAGCACGATGACGACACCGGTCGGGTCCAGGGATAGCGGGCCAAGGACGACCGGGTCGGCGACGGCCGCCGCCTCGCGGGCCGTGATGGCCGCGACGACGGCATCGATGAGCAGCTTCGAGATGTACGCGGTGGCCGCCGGGACCAGTCCGGCGAGGACCGTCGCGATGGCCAGGCCGATGGTCAGGATCCGGCTCGCCGACCAGACGAGGCCGATGACCCTGGGCATCGTGGAGAGGAGGACCCGGATCTCGGTCCGGATGCGGCGCAGCCGGCCGCGCAGATCGGTCGGGCCCTCGGTCGGGGGGTCGGGGATGTCGGGCGAGCCGGTCAGGCCGCTGTGCGTCCCCTCGATCCCGGCCTTCAGCGTCCGCCGACCATGACCGCCACGCGGCAGGAGGGGCGGGCCGCTCAGCCTGGGCCTCCGCGGGTCATGGCGGGCTCGGTGCCTGGCACGATGATCAGCCCAGCCGCCAGCGGGCCGGTGCGATCCGGATGGCGACCGGGTACTCGCGGTCGAAGTAGGCGTTGTCCCAGCCGTAGCCCTCGATCATGGCCTGGTACTTCGCGAGGTACGCGGGGTTCGCCGACGATGGCGGCTCGTCCGCCGCGAAGCGGGCCGCCCCCTCCATCGAGACGTGATCCCCACCCCCGGCATCGGTGTGCAGGTTGAACGCGACTCGCGGGTTCGTCTCGAGGTTGCCATTGCGCATGGCCCGCTTGCCCGAGTAGATGAGGATCTCGCCGTCATCCCACAGGAACCAGATGGCCGATGCGTATGGCTGCCCGTCGGGATCGACGGTCGTCAGCCAGCCGATCTTCTCGGTCGCCAGGCGCTCCAGCGCGCGGGCGCCGGCCGGATTCGAGGGGTCCAGGATCGCGGGCATCGAGTCAGGTCTCCTTCGGGGCGTTCAGGGCGCGATCGTGGCGATCGAGACGACCGGCGTCCGCACCTCGTCGAGGAACGGCAGCGAGCGCGCGTCGCGTTCCAGCGCCTGGCGGACGAACTCGCGCAGGCTGGCCTCGACCTCGCGTTCCGTGGCCGGGACGAGGCGCAGCTCGGCGATGGCCTCGATGTCCATGCGCTGGTAGCCCTTGACGAGCTTGAGGGCGTCGAGGCTCAGGCTGGCCCGATCATGGGCTGGACCTGGGCAGCGCTCGCACACGACGCCGCCCATCGGCGGCACCCAGCGGAACCGCTCCCCGGACTCCAGCATCCGATCGCATTCGACGCAGCGGTCCACCTCGGGCCGGACGCCGAGCTCATCGAGCAGGTGCATCTCGTACCAGCGCGCGACGCGGCCCGGAGCCATCTTCGCGTCGAGCAGCTCGTACGCCCGGCGCAGGAGCGCGTAGAGCGGCTCCGCGGCGTGGCGTTCCTCGAGGCTCCGGTCGGCGAGCTCGGCGAGGTACCAGGCCGTGGCCGTGCTCTCCAGGTCGTCGCGCAGATCGAGCCACGCATGCCCGACGCTGACCTGGGTCACGACATCAAACGTGCGGCCACGAGCCAGGGCGATGGTCAGCTCGGCGAACGGCTCCAGGCTGCCGCCCAGGCGTGAGGTCGGCCGGCGGACGCCCTTGGCGATGACCTTGAGCTTGCCCATCGTCGGGGTGATCAGGGTGAGCACACGATCCGCCTCGCCGAGGTCGAATCGGGAGAGGACGATGGCCTCGGTGGTGTACCGGCGCGGGATGGGCATCTCAGCCGCGACGGTAGCACGCGACGCTCGATTCATCCGCTCCATCCGCTCGTGCGTATCGGTTGGCAGACGCCGGTACGGACGCGTCCCCCGTGCCGGCGTCACTTTCCCGTGCCCGGCGTGGGGGCTGCCGTCCTCCCCGGCCCTCCCATGTGCATGGCACGACCATTCGGGGGCCTGGCGAGGGGTCCGAGCGTCATCTGGGTCACACGCTGCCCCACGGCGCGATCGACGACGCCCTCGGGGCTGTCCCGGTGCGCCGGGTGCACCATCCGTCTTCGGCGGCACCACCGTTCGACGATACGGTCACTCGGTGCACGCGCGGACCAGCCGCCGCAACCGGCCCATCCAATCAGGCTACCTGCAGCGAACACGTTTCGTGTACACTCCCGCCACGATGACCACCGCGCTCCCCGACCTCGACCTGGCCGAGCTCATCGCCGACACGGAAGGCGAGATCGTGCGCCTCGTGCGCGACCGCGACCCGTCGACCCACGGCCTGTACGAGATGGTCCGCTACCACCTGGCGCTCGATGGCTCCGGGGCCAGCGGAGGCAAGCGGATGCGACCCCTCCTTGGGCTGCTCGCCTATGCCTCGATCGCGGGCGACCATCGGCGGGCGCTGCCGGGCGCTGCCGCCGTCGAGCTCGGGCACAACTTCAGCCTGGTCCACGACGACATCGAGGACGGGGATCGCGAGCGGCGCCACCGGGCCACGCTCTGGACGGTCCACGGCATCCCCCAGGCGATCAACACCGGCGACGCGCTGTTCAGCCTGTCGCGCATCGCGCTGCACCGACTGACCGACCTCGGCTTCTCCGACTCGAAGGTCCTGCGCCTGATGCGCCTGTACGACGAGACCTGCCTGGCCCTGTGCGAGGGTCAGTACATCGACATCGCGACCAGCGAATCGAATGAGGTCATGTCGGTCGAGGCGTACCTCGACATGATCGGGCGCAAGACCGCGGCGCTCATCTCCGCCTCGATCGAGGCGGGGGCGCTGCTCGCGACCGACGACGAGGACGTCATCGCCCGGTATCGGGGCTTCGGCTGGGCGCTCGGGCTCGCGTTCCAGGTCAACGACGATCTGCTGGGCATCTGGGGCGCGGAGCAGACGACCGGCAAGGAAGCGTCGGACGTCGCGCATCGCAAGAAGACCCTGCCGGTCATCTACGCGGTCGAGCACGCCGGACCCGAGGATCGCGAGCGCCTGCTGGCCCTGTACGCGCGTCGCGAGCCGACCGCCGACGAGGTGGCCGAGATCGTGACCATCCTCGAGCGCGTCGGGGCCCGTGACTACACCCGCGACCAGGCCCGCCGCTACCGGGACGAGGCCCTCGCCGAGCTCGATGCGGCCGGGGTCGTGGATGCGGCCGCGCGACGTCGCCTCGAGGAGATCATCGTCGGGGTCATCTCCGCCTGAGGGTCGTCGCCGCCGGGTGACCGTGCGTGGGAGTCACGCTTTTCGGGCCTGAGGCGGGCGCCACGCCGTCCCTGGGCCCATGACCGTGCGTGGGAGTCACGCTTTCGGGCCGAATCCCGTCCCACGCGGCCCCACGCCTCAGAACCGTGCGTGGGAATCAGCCCGGGACGCGGAACCGCCCGATCGCGAAGCCGAAGGTGTCCCGCCGCCACGCTCGATACGAGTCCGCCATCGCAGCTGACCGGGCCACGAACGCCTCGCGCTCCGGATCCTCGGCGTTGGCACCGGCCCACGACGCGATCGCCGTCGCGTAAGCGGCCTCGTAAGCGTCCCACTCGGCGTCGCTGACGACCTCGACCTCGATGACCTCCAGACCCGCCCCTCGAGCCAATGCCGCGAACCCGTCGACCCCTTCGGCCAGCTCGTCGTGCGCCATCCCGAACGCGGCGAGGCCGCTGGCCAGCGGTTCCCGGATCCACAGGCCGTCGCCGAACAGCACCGTCCCGCCGGATCGCGTGGCCGCGGCCGATCCGCGAACGGTAGCGGCCTGGTCGCCCTGGTAGACCCCCGTCGCCCCGAACGCGATGCTCATCGCCGCCCCGCGATCGGCGATGAGCGCACCCGCCAGGTCGGTCTCGATGAACGACACCCGCCGCACCACGTCCTCCCCGGCGGCCGCGGCGGCGGCCCGTGCATCGGCCAGGAACCACGGATTCCGGTCGAAACCCTCTGCGGTGGCGCCTGGCCAGCGGCGCAGCAGGCGCACGAGCAGATCGCCCTTGCCGCAGCCGACCTCCAGCACGTGGTCGCCGACTCGAAGGTCGCAGCGCTCGACGAGTGCCTCGAGCCGCTCGCCTGAGATCGGGCCCAACACGGTCCGCCCGCTGTGGGCGATCGTCGTGAACCGATCGCGATCGCCGACCGGCGGCAACTCGCTCAGCGGTCGGCCTCGTCGTCCTCGATCGCACCGTCCTCGCTGTCCCGCGTCCTCACCACGAGCACCTTGCCGACTCGACGCCCGTCGGTCGTCTCCACCGTGAGCGTCAGCCCATCGACGTTCACTTGGTCGCCAGGCTTGGGCACACCGCCGATGCGGTGATAGATCAGCCCGCCGACCGTGTCGTATTCGTCCTCGTCCTCGAGCGAGAGGTCCGTATCGAATAGCTCCGACAGGTCGTCGACATCGGCCCGGCCGTCGACGCGTGCCTCGTCGTCCGACAACTGGACGATCATCGGTTCCTCGACGTCGTACTCGTCCTGGATCTCGCCGACGATCTCCTCGAGCAGGTCCTCGATGGTCACGAGGCCCGCCGTCCCGCCGTACTCGTCGAGGACGACGGCGAGGTGGACCTTGCGTCGCTGCAGCTCGTGGAGCAGGTCGTCGACGGTCATCGATTCCGGAACGAAGACGGGGGTCCGCAACAGCGAACGGAGGGCCGGGCGGTCCGCGCCGGCCTTCAGGAACGGCAGCAGGTCCTTGGCGTACAGGATGCCGACGATCTCATCGACCGTCGTCTCGTACACCGGGATGCGCGAGTGACCCTGTTCGATGACCGTGTCGATCGCGTCCTCGAACGTCGCCGACGAGGCCAGCGAGACCATCGCGATGCGCGGGACCATGACCTCGTGGACGCGCTGGTCGCCGAGCTCGATGACCGCGTGGATCATCTGCTCTTCCTCGGCCTCCAGGATCCCCTGCTCGCCGCCCTGCTCGATGATCAGGCGCAGCTCCTCGGAACTGATGCGCTCCTCCGCGGCGACATCCGCCCCGAATAGCCGGCTGATGCGCTTGGTCGTCCAGGTCAGGAACCCGACGAGCGGCCCGAACAGCGTGCCCAGGACCTCCAGGAGGCGGCTGTTGGCCATCGCGACGCGCTCGGCATAGGCCAGGCCGATCTGCTTGGGCACGAGCTCGCCGAAGATGATCGTGAAGATCGTGAGCAGGACGGTCACGATCACCAGGGCGATGCCGCCCGCGATGTCGGTGAGGGGACCGAAGCCGGCCAGCCAGTCGGCCATGCCATCGACCAGGCTGACGGCCGCGAAGGCGGATGCCAGGAAGCCCAGGAAGTTGATGCCGATCTGGATGACCGCCAGGAATCGGCCCGGGTTCTGCTTGAGCCGCTGGACCCGGACGGCCCCACGGTTGCCCTCGTCGATGAGTTGCTGGATACGGCTGCGCCGGATGGTCACCAGCGCGATCTCGGTCGCCGAGAAGACGCCGTTGAGCAGGATGAGCACGACGATGAGGCCGAGCTCGAAGACGGGGCCGCTCACGTCGCCGGGTCGTCCGTTGCGGGTTTGGATCGGATCTCACGGATCCGTGCGGGCACGCCGACGGCCAACTTGCCGGCCGGCACGTCCTTGGTGACGACGGCGCCGGCACCGGTCCGGGAACCCGCCCCGATGTCGCGTGGCGCGACGATCATCGTGTCGACCCCGATGAACGCGCCGTCGCCGATGGTCGTCCGGTGCTTCTTCGTCCCGTCGTAGTTGGCGGTGATGGCTCCGGCACCGATATTAACCCGCTCACCGATCTCGGCGTCGCCGAGGTAGCTCATGTGGTGCTGCTTGCTCCCGGCGCCCAGGTGGGTCTTCTTGAGCTCGGCGAAGTTGCCGACCTCCGCGCCACGGCCGACGACGCTGCCAGGTCGCAGGTGGCTGTACGGGCCGACGGTGGCGTCGTCCTCCACCGTCGAGGATTCGATGACGCTCGCCCAGACGCGCGCCCGCGCGCCGACGGTGCTGTCGACCAGCTGGCTGCCCGGGCCGATGACGCTCCCCTCCCCGACCGACGTGGCACCGCGCAGGATGACGTTCGGCTCCAGGGTCACATCCGGGGCCAGGGTCACCTCCCAGTCGAGGTAGACCGTGGACGGGTCGCGCATCGTGACGCCGTCGCGCATGTGCGCCTCGTTGCGCCGGACGCGCAGGTTCCACTCCGCGGCGGCGAGCTGCGAGCGGTCGTTGATGCCATCGAATCGCCCGTCATCCTCGAACGCGACGGCGCTCACCAGCCGCCCGTCCTCGCGGGCCAGCGCGACGAGCTCGGTCAGGTACAGCTCGCCCGTCGTCGCGGATGGTGCGAGCGAGCCGATCCGCCGGCGCAACCAGTCGGCATCGAATGCGTACAGGCCGGCGTTGACCTCGTTGCCGTCCAGTTCGTCCTCCGTCGCGTCCTTGGCCTCGACGATTCGCTCGACCGTGCCGAATTCGCTGCGCACGACCCGACCCAGCTGGGCGGGATCGGCAGCGAAGACCGTGGCCAGGGCGATGGCCGCGTCATCCTGGCGGCGCGCCTCCAGGATGGCCTCGAGGTCTGCCGACGTGATGAGCGGGACGTCACCCGAAAGGATGAGGATCTCCGC
>JBPPMZ010000018.1:0-6855 GCA_051306295.1 Candidatus Limnocylindrales bacterium | reverse complement strand
GTCTGGGTCGGTCTCGGGGCCCCCAAACAGGATCACTGGGTGGCGAGCCATCGTCCACAGCTCGATGCGGCCGTCCTGCTCGCGGTCGGAGCCGCCTTCGACTTCCATAGCGGCGGCCTGCGGCGGGCGCCGGCGTGGATGCAGGCGCGGGGCCTCGAGTGGCTGTTCCGCCTGTACGCGGAGCCGCGGCGCCTGGCTCGCCGCTACCTCGTCACGAACTCACGCTTCCTGGTCTTACTCCTGCGCGAGACCTGGGGTCGGCGGCGCTGGCGCTGGTCCAAGCCCTGAGCGACGATCCGTCAGCGACCCTCGGTGCGGAGCATCGCCGGGATGGTCCGCAGGATGATCTGGATGTCGAGCCATGGCGACCAGCGGTCGATGTACTCGAGGTCCTTCTCGACCCACTGGTCGAACTCGGGTTCGTGTCGCCCCTCGATCTGCCACAGCCCGGTCATCCCGGGTTTCATCGACAAGCGCCGCCGGTGCCACTCGTCGTAGCCTTCGACCTCGGTCGGCAGCGGCGGACGTGGGCCGACCAGGCTCATCTCGCCGCGCAGGACGTTCCAAAGCTGGGGCAGCTCGTCAAGGCTGGACTTTCGGAGGAAGTTTCCGATCCGTGTCACGCGCGGGTCGGCGCTCATCTTGAACGCATGGCCGGAGATCTCATTCTGGTCGCGCAGGCCATCCAACAAGGCTTCGGCCTGTGGCACCATCGATCGGAACTTCGTCACCATGAACCGCCGGCCGTGTAGTCCGACGCGCTCCTGTCGATAGAGGACGGATCCACCGTCGCTGAGCTTGACCGCGACCGCGATCCCGGCGAGGAGCGGGGTGAGGACCACGAGCCCGACGGACCCGCCGATGAGGTCCGTGGCACGTTTGGCCGCCAAGGCGAGCGCGGAGCGCGGTCCGGTGAGCAAGGAGACGACGGGGATCCCGTCGAGGACCTCGACGTGGCTGGTAGCGATGGACAGCTTGGGCATGGGGACCGGCATCCGCACGATCTTGCCTTCCGTCTCGCACAGGGCGACGATCGACTCGATCAGGGCCCAGTCCTCCGTGACCAGGCAGATGGCCACTTCGTCGACGACCGCGTTGTGGATCAGTGCCGGAAGCTCATCAACCGGTCCGAGATACGACCAGCGATCCGGCAGATCATCTGCCGGATCACCCATGAACCCGATGATGGTCAGGCCGAGTTCAGGGTGCTCAGACAGCTTCTGGGCGAAGCTGCGCGCCTGCGCGCCGGTCCCCAGCACCAGCAGGTTTCGCAGGTTCTTGCCCTGCAGACGAGCGCGTTCTAGCGTCCACCGGACCGCGAGGCGGACGACCAGCGCGGCGGCAAGCAACACGCCAAGCAGCACGAGCATGTACGACCGACTGACATCCGGCGTCTTGGCCAGGTACAGGAAGGCGAGCGTGATGAGCGCGAACCAGATGATGGCGTTGAGGATGACTCGCGCCTCGCTCACGATGGACCAATGGGCCCGAAGGCGATAGGCACCGTGGAGCCAGAGGGTCAGGACCCAGGCGGAGACGAACATCACGACCGCGAATGACGGCTGGGGCAGGGCCGTGGCCCAGAACTCGCCCTCAGAGCCCGGGAACATCCAGCCAGACAGGGCGATGACCAGCACGGCCGATAGGGCGATATCGGCGAGCATCATCGCCGCGCGTAGTTCCGTGCCGTGACGGCGGATCATCGAGTCATCCCCCAACTGACCGGGTCGAGCGGGCGGCTCCCCTCCGGTTATCGTTCGATCTGGCTACCGGGCCGACCATGGCTTCGACCTGGGTCCGAGGATACGCGGCCATGACCCCGGACGAAAGGGCTAGCACCGTTACAGAACCATCGTCCGTTGCACCCTTGCACCACCTGCGCGTCGGAGGGCGACCAGGCACGTTGCTGGTACGCTTTTGGCGCCCCACGTCGTCGTCATCGCTCCGCAAGCGTCTAGGTGCTCCCCCCCCCCCGATCTGTTGATGTGAATCCTCTCGCCTCGTCCTCCCGACTCCGCCTCGGGGATATCGCCCCCGCAGCTCGTCGAGTGGGCTGGGTGGTCGGCGATCAAGCCCTCATCTCGGCCTCGAACTTCCTCGGCATGATCGTCGCTGCGCGCGCCATGTCCGTCACAGAGTTCGGGATCTACGCGCTTGCGTATACCGGGCTGTGGGCGATGAACGGCGTCCAGTCGTCGCTCATCACCCAGCCCCACAGCGTCCTTGCCTCGCACACGGATGTCATCGCCTATCGCCGGTTCACGAGTGCCACCGCGCTGATGCAGATCGCGTTGAGTGCGGCCCTTGGCATCCCGATCGTCGTGGCCGGTATCGGCGCGATGGTTGCGGGGTTCGGCCCGGTCCTGCTCGTGGTGGGCTTCGCCTTGCTGGGCTGGCAGGCGCAGGAATTCGTCCGGCGCGTGCTGTACTTCGAAGGTCGAGCCACGGGGGTCATCGTCATCGACGTGATCAGCTACGGTGGCCAACTGCTCGCGCTGATCGGCCTCGCATGGGCCGGCGATCTGACGGTGGCGTCCGGGCTGCTCGTGGCCGCCTTGACCTCGATCGCCGCCGCGGCCGTTGGCGTGGTCCTCCTTCGGACGACCCTGTTCCACCGCCCGATGGCCGGGGCCGTCGCGATGAACCTGGCGCACGGGCGCTGGCTGCTGGGCGCCGAGATCGGGGCGTTCATCTGCATGAGCAGCTACCCGTTCTTGCTGGCCGCGACCGCGGGTTCCGAGCCGGTTGCCGACTATGCCGCCGCGATGCTCATCCTCAATCCGCTCAATGTCATCTGGTTCGCCGCCGGCACGGCCCTGCCCATCCAGTTGAGCCGGGCTGCGGCTGTCCGTGGTGATGAGGCGGCCCGCGGCGAACTGTGGCGGGTCTATCTCTTCTCTGCGCCCGTGGTCGGCGCGTTCTGCCTAGCGGCCTCGGTCCTGGCAGGTCCACTCCTCCTGTTCCTGTACGGCCCGGCCTACGCCGGTTTCGGATGGGTCGTCGCCGGCGCGGCCGTCTTCCGATTCATCGGATTCCACAGCCATCTCCTTTCGATCGGGCTGCGTGCCCGCGATCAGACGCGCTCGATCTTCACGGGCTATGCGTTCGCCGTCCCGTTCTCCATGGTCGTCGGGACGATCCTGACCATCACCTTCGGGATCGCCGGCGCGCTCCTGGCGATGATCGGCGCCCAGATCATCTGGACGACCATCTGGGCACGGGCGTACTTCGCACGGACCCGGTCGGCCGGGACCGCGGCGGGCTGACCGAGCGCCTCCGCCTACCGCGCGACGGAGAGCGCTGCCGCGTACAGCTCGGCGTACGACCCGATCATGCGCTCCAGCGCGAACCGCGCGCGCGCTTCGGGTCGAGCGCGTAGGGCGTGCGCCCGCCATGAGCCGGGATCACGGACGTAGCCATCGATCATGGCCGCGAACGCCGACGGATCACCCGGCGGACACATGCCCGGGTACCCAGCCGGAACGACCTCGGCCAATCCGGGGGCCTTCGTCGCCAGGACGGGGACGCCGGTGCACATCGCCTCGATCGCCAACAGGGGCATCCCTTCGAAGCGGGACGGCATGAGGACCGCGTCGAACGAACCCAATCGTGAGCGCACGTCAGGGATGGGTGGTCCGACCGTGACCCGATCGGGCCAGCGCGTGGCGCTCGCCGCTACGAGCGACTGGAATCCGCCGGCGCCATGGATGGCCACCCGGAACGGAGGGCCGGCCGCCGGAAGGAGGTCGAGCGCGTCGATGAGGACATCGATCCCCTTCTGCGCTTCGAATCGCCCGGCGAAACACAGGAGCGGCGGCCCATCCGGCTCGCGCGGACCATCCGCCAGGTCGTTCAGGTCGACCCCGTTGTCGATCACGATCGGGTCGCTGGCCGATGCGACGCCACTCGCAGCGCGCCAGTCGATCAGAGCGTCGCGCGCCGCCTGGCTGACGGCCGCGGTCCAAGCACCAGCCAGGCGAGCCTCCGCGAGCCGTCCGAGCCGTCCCCACCCACCCCATAGCCGGGTGTTGTGGATCGTGCGCACGACCGGCGTGCGTCGGACGCGGGGCGAGATGAGGCTGGCGGCCGCCCAGGCCGCTTCCGGGATCTCCGTGTGGAGGTGGATCACGTCGGGTCGCAAGCGCCCCGTCGAACGCGCCAGCCACAGCGCCCCCTCGGCGATGGCGACCTTTGCCGAGGAGGCCCTGGCCCGGTCGATCACGTCGACGCCGTGGGTGGCCAGGTTGCGGCGCATGTGGTCGGCGATCTCGGGGTCTCGCGTCGCGGCGACGCACACGAGGTGCACGTCGTCGCCTCGCGCGGCGTGGCCGATCGCCAGGGTCTCGGCCACGCGCTCTGCCCCACCCAACCCCAGGCGCGTCACGACATGGATGATCCGCACCCAGACCTCGTTACATTGCGACGGACGTGGGCGACATGGTATCGACGTTGGGCCACGATGGCCGAGGATGCCGGACCCTGGTGGTGGCGAGCTGCACCGGCTGCTCCGAGAGCGAGCTGGCGAGCCGTGACCTGCCGTGTACCATACCGCCCCGAATCCGCGAACCAAGGGGACACGTCGCATCCATGCCCATCGTGAATGGCCCGCCCGTGCATCCAGCCAGGGCGACGACGACGCGTCCGCAGCGGCCCGCCGACCTCGCGGAGGGGACGTGAGCCCCGACGCAGGGCGCCCGGCCTCCGTCCTGCTCGTGCACGAGCGGTACCGCCAACGGGCGGGCGAGGACGCCGTCTTCGACGCCGAACTCGAGCTCCTGCGGGCTCGCGGCCACGACGTCGAGGCGATGATCGTCGACAACGACGCCATCCCGGACGATCCGGGCCCGGTCGAGAAGGTGCGTCTCGGGCTGGAGACGGTGTGGTCGTACCGTGCGTCTGCGCTGATCCGGCGGCGACTCGACGAGCGGCCGGTCGATGTCGTCCACGTGCACAACAGCTTTCCCTTGCTGTCACCGTCCATCTACGGCGTCACCGGACGGTCGGGAGCCGCCGTCGTCCAGACCATCCACAACTATCGGCCGCTGTGTCCGGCCGCTACGTTGTTCCGCGACGGGAAGCCGTGCGAAGACTGCGTCGGGCAGCTGGTCGCGGTGCCGTCCGTGGTCCACGGGTGTTATCGCGGCTCGCGGCTGCAGACGCTGCCCGTGGCCTTGATGCTCGCGACCACGAGGGTCCTGCGGACGTGGCGCCACGTCGACGCGTTCATCGCCCTGACGGATTTCGCGGCGACGAAGCTTGCCGAGGGTGGACTGCCTGGCGATCGGATCCATGTCAAGGCCAACTTCGTGAGCCCGGATCCCGGCGTGCGCCAAGGGTCCGGGGACGGGTTCCTGTTCGTCGGTCGGCTGGCCGCCGAGAAGGGGATCGGGACGCTGGTCGACGCGGCGCCGCTGCTCGACGCCGGGATCACGGTACGGATCGCCGGCGACGGACCCGAGGCCGTGCGCCTTGCCGATGCGGCGGCCGGCCTTGGCGCGCTCCAGCCGTTGGGGCGCCTGGAACGCTCCGACGTGCAGCACGAACTGGAGCGGTGCCGAGCGGTCGTCTTCCCGTCGCTCTGGTACGAAGGGCTGCCGATGGTCATCCTGGAGGCCTTCGCCGCCGGCGTGCCCGTGATCGCGGCCCGGCTCGGCGCGGCCGCGACGTTGGTCCGCGACGGAGAGACGGGCCTGACCTTCGATCCAGGCGATCCCGCCGGACTGGCCGCCTGCCTCCGCTGGGCGCAGTCGCATCCGGACGAGATGGCCAAGTTCGGTCAGGCCGGTCGAGCCCGCTACGAGGCCGAGTTCACGGCTGATGCCAGTCACCGTCGTCTGGTCGACATCTATGGCCTGGCGCGATCACGCGCCGCGGGGCGGGTGGCCGCATGATCCGGCGATCAAGATCGTCAGTCGCGTGGACCATCACGTGTCAACAGGAGGGGGCTGCATGACCACAAGGTTCTCCGTGTTCATCCCGATCTGGAACGATGCGCGTTGGTTGCCGGGAGCGATCGAGAGCCTCCTCGCCCAGACGCACCAGGATTGGGAACTGATCATCGGCGACAACCAGTCCACGGAGGACATCGCCGGGATCGTCGCCCGATACCCGGACGAGCGGATCCGGCATCACCTTTGGCCCGACCACATCGACTTCGCCGGAAACGCCAACCGGACCATCGACCTGTGCCGCTTCGAGTGGCTCCAGTACCTGTCGGCGGACGATCGCCTGTTACCGACCTGCCTGGAGCGTATGGCCGCTCAGGTGGAGGAGGCAACGGGACAGGGCGTGCGCCTGTCGATGGTCCTGACGGGCTGCGGCCGATTCGACGAGCAGGGTCGGCCGGCTGAGCAGGTCTACTACGGATCGTGGCGCCTCACGTCGCTGACGACAGGGATCATGTCGCCGGCCGAGTGGCTTGGATCGGTGGCCAAGCCCGGGGCCCCGCCGTGGAACATCGGCTCGCTCGCCATCTCGGCGGATGTGCATCGCATCATGGGCGGGTTCTATCGTGAGGAGATCGGCCTGACCGTCGACCTCGAGATGGCCACCCGCACGGCGGCTTATGGGCCCGTCGGGTACGTCGCGGAGCCGCTCCTGCACTACACCGTCCGCGGCGACTCCATCACCCCCAGCCTGGCGCGGAGAAACCTGGAGGACAAGGATCTCCTGCCGCCGGTCGCGGCCGCGCTCCTGTCGGCTCTGGCGGTCCACGAGCACCGAAGAGTCGCCACGTCCGTCGAGCGACGGCTGGTCATGGCCGAAGTCGCCGACCAGCTGGTCGGCCGCTCGCTCATGCAGCGGTATCGCCTGGGCGGGAGGGGTCGTCTTGGGGCGTTGCGAGACCTGGTCCGG
>JBPPMZ010000017.1:0-14501 GCA_051306295.1 Candidatus Limnocylindrales bacterium | reverse complement strand
GTCGAGGAGCCCGCGGACCTCGGCGAGGGTCCCGGCGCGCAGCGCGCGCCGGGCGAGTTCCGTGCAGGCCCGTGGATCGAGCCGCGCGACCACCGCGCGGACGGCCGCGATGGAGCTCGGCGACACGCTCAGCTCCGTGACGCCCAGGCCGACCAGCAACGGGATCACGGCAGGATCCGCCGCGGCCTCGCCGCAGACGGCCACGTGCCGCCCTCGATCGGTGGCGGCCCGCACGACCCCATCGATGAGCCGCAGGACGGCAGGCTGCAGCGCAGAGGCCAGGTCCGCCAGCTCGGGATTCGTCCGGTCGGCGGCCAGCGTGTACTGGACCAGGTCGTTGGTGCCGATCGAAAAGAAGTCGGCGGCGTCGGCCAGGACGTCGGCCATGACGGCGGCCGAAGGGACTTCGATCATGACGCCGAGCTTGATCGAGCCCGGGCGTGCGCCGGTGGCGACCGCAACCTCGTCGACGATGGCGTCGAACCGGATGCGGACCTCGTCGAGTTCCTCGCGGGTGGCGACCATCGGGAGCATGACCCGCAACTCGTCCGTGCCTGCCGCCTCGACGAGGGCTCGCAGCTGGTCATCCAGGATCGCGGGCTGTTGCTGGCCGAGGCGCACGCCGCGGACCCCGAGGGCCGGATTGGCCTCGACCGGGCCGGTCTGCCACGACGCGGGCTTGTCGCCGCCCACGTCGAGCGTCCGGAAGACGATCGGGCGATCGCCCATCGCGGCGCGGATGCGGCCGTACGTCGCCCGCTGCTCAGCCACGGTGGGAGCGGCATGGCGGCCCAGGAAGAGCAGTTCCGTCCTGACGAGGCCGATCCCATCAGCCCCGGCCGCCGCCGCGTTGGCCGCCTCCAGAGCGGAGGCCACGTTGGCCACGATGGCGATGCCGTGCGTCGACGCCGACCCGCCCGAGACCGGCGAGGGCGCTGCGGCGGCGTTGTCCCCGATCGATTCCGCCTCCAGTTCTGCGATCTGCTCCGGCCCGGGCTCGATGAGGACCCGTCCGCGCGTGCCGTCGACGACCACCTCGACGCCCGCGGCCACGGCCTCGATGGCCGGACCGAGCCCGAGCACGAGGGGAATACCCAGAGCGCGCGACACGATGGCCGTGTGGCCGGTCGGTGCGCCACCGGCCAGGGCCAGACCGGCCACCAGCTCGCGGCGGAGGCTTGCGACCGCGGAGGGATCCAGGTCCACGGCGACGATCACCGCCGGGTGCCCGTCCGCGTGCCAGAGGTCCGGCCGGGGATCGCCCCGGACGATGCCCGCGATCCGCCGGCCGACGTCCCGGACATCGGCGGCGCGCTCGCGGAAATAGTCGTCGTCGACCGCGGCCAGCTGGTCGGCCTGGAGCTCGGTCGAGGCCAGGATCGCATCCGCGGCGAAGGCCCCGGCGGCGACGTCGGCGAAGGCCGCGTCGATGATGCCCGGGTCGCGCGCGAAGAGGGCCTGGGCCTCGAAGATCGACCCGACCTCCTCCCCCGCTCGCGCCGATGTCCGTGCCGCGAGCTCGGTCAGCTCCGCGCCGGCGGTGGCGAGCGCATCGCGCAGGATCGCGGCCTGGGCGGCCGGGTCCGACCCGCCACCGTCAGCGGAGCCGGGCGGCGGCGTAGGCCCGGCCGTGCCGACCATCAGCACCCGACCGACGCCGATCCCGGGCGCGCCCGCGCGACCCAGCAGTTCGGAGCCCGTCACGGTGACCATCGTTCGACCGGCCGGGAGGCCTCAGGCGCCGGCCACGACGTCGGCCAGCGCGCGGAGCAGCAGCGCCGATGAGGTCGAGCCCGGATCCTGGTGGCCGATGGAGCGCTCGCCGAGATACGAGGCGCGGCCCTTGGTGGCCAGCATCGGGATGGTGGCCGTCGCTCCGGCCTCGGCCGCGTCGGCGATCGCGCCGATGACCGCCGACGTCGACGCCCCGGCGACCGCGGCGGCACGCCCGGCCTGGACGGCCGGCATGAGCGCATCGAGCATCGTCTTCTCGCCGGCCGAGCTCTTGCCCAGCGCGGCGATGCCCCCGATCCCGGCGTCGAGCGCGGCGAGCAGGACCTCGCTCGTGGACGTGCCATCGGCGGCGGCGGCCACGGCCCCGCCGGCACGCATGAGGGCGGTGCCGTAGAGGGGGCCGGCCGCCCCGCCGACCGTGCTGATCAGCGTTCGGCCCGCGACGCGCAATCGGGCGCCCGCGATGGCCAGCTCCGAATCGCCCTCAGGCTGACCGACCTCGAGCGACGCGACGATGGCGGTGAAACCGCGGTCCATGTTGGTGCCGTGATCGCCGTCGCCGATGGCCTGGTCCAGCACGGTCAGCGCATGGGCCTGCTCGTGGAGGCGGGCGGCGGCGAGTCGCAGCCAGGCGTCGATGACCTCGATCATGGGTTCAATACCTCGACTCGGGGGGCGGTGAGCCCGAGTCTAGAAGAGTGGGGTGGCGGCCGCCGCCCGAATGGAGCCGAAACGGCGGCCGCAGGATGGTGCGTGCTACCGGCGGACCGGTCAGACGCCCCAGCGCAGGCCGGGGGTGTTGACCGGCGCGTCCCACCAGCGGGTGAGCTCATCGTCGAGGCGGAGGAGCGTGATCGAGAATCCCGCCATCTCCAGGCTCGTGATGTAGTTGCCCACCAGCGAACGGCCGATCGAGATGCCCTGGCCACCCAGGATCTTGGCCACGCTGTTGAACGCGATGTACAGCTCGATGAGCGGCGTGCCGCCCATGCCGTTGACGAACGCGAGCACGCTCTCGCCGCGGGCGAGCCCGAGGTCCGAGATGATCGGGGTCAGCAGCCACTCGGCCATGTCGTCGACCGGGGCGAGCTTCTCGCGGCGGCGCCCCGGCTCACCGTGGATGCCGATGCCGACCTCGACCTCGTCGTCGGGCAGGTCGAACGTCGGGGTGCCGGCGGCGGGGACCACGCACGAGGTGAGCGCGAGACCCATCGACTTGCCCTGGGCGTTGACCTTGGTCGCCGTGGCGGTCACGTCGGCCAGCGAGCCGCCGGCCTCCGCATGCGCTCCGGCGATCTTCTCGAGGAGGACCGTCACGCCGACGCCGCGTCGGCCGGCCGTGTACAGCGAGTCCTGGACGGCGACGTCATCGTTGGTCACGACGGTCGCGACCTCGATGTCGCCGGCCACGAACTCCGCGGCCATCTGGAAATTGAGGATGTCACCGGTGTAGTTCTTGACGATGTGCAGGACGCCGGCTCCACCGTCGACCGCCCGCGTGGCGGCCTCCATCTGGTCCGGGACCGGCGAGGTGAAGACGTTGCCCGCGGCCGCGGCATCGAGCATGCCCAGGCCGACGAAGCCGCCGTGGAGCGGCTCGTGGCCGGAACCGCCGCCGGAGACGAGGGCGACCTTGCCGGGCTTCGGTCCGCCCGCACGCAGGACGAGGTTCTGCGTGAGATCGACCTTGACGATGTCCGGATGCGCCGCCTGGAGGCCGGTCAGGCTCTCCGGGACGATGTCATCGAGCGCGTTGAAGAGCTTCTTCACCCGACCGGGTGCGTTCGTCGCCATGGACGTGTCCTCCTTGGAACGGATCGAGACTGCGCTGGATTCGGGGCGGGCCTACGCCGCGGCGGCGGTGGGGACCTCGCGACCGATGAACTCGTACAGGAAGGCGCCGACGAGACCGCCGACGACCGGACCGGCGATGTAGACGATGGCCAGGGCATCCCAGACGGGCGTCGCGCCACCGATGAGCATCTCCAGGATGTCCGGGCCGATCTGGCGGGCCGGGTTGAGCGCCGCGCCGGTGATCGGGCCGACCAGGATGATGATCCCGTAGACGATGAAGCCGATGGCGATGCCGGCGAAGCCGGACGGCGCCTTGCCCGAGACGGCGGAGCCGAAGACGGTGAAGACCAGGATGGCCGTGCCGATCACCTCGGCCGCGAAGCCGATGGCCAGGCCCGCGTTGGCATTGACGCTGACCGCGCCCAGGCCCAGGGCGACCGGGTCATTGCCGGTCAGGATGACCAGGGTCAGGGTCGCGCCGATGAACGCGCCCACGAGCTGGGCGGCGATGTAGCCACCGGCGGTGGCGCCATCGATCTTGCGGGTGGCCAGCAGGGCGATGGTGACGGCCGGGTTGATGTGGCAGCCGCTGATGTGGCCGACCGAGTAGATCGCCGCGAAGATCGCGAACGAGAAGGCGAACGAGATGGTCGACAGTTCGGCGCTGCCGAACGGGTTGTCGCCAGTCAAGAACGCGGTCAACGGCACGGATCCGGCACCGATGAATACGAGGATCGCGGTACCGATCGCTTCGGCGGTCAGCTTCTGGGCCGTGGTGGGGGACGACATCGGGTTCCTTCCTCCAGGTGACGGTCTGACGTCAGCCGATCTGGCTGACGTACGGGGCGAGTTCGGCCGCCAGGGCGGCCAGGGCGTCGTCGGCGTCAGGGCCCTCGGCCGACAGGGTGATCTGGGTCGACGGACGGATCGTCAGGCCGAGCAGGGCGATGAGGCTCTTGGCATCCGCTTCGCGCCCGTCCTGGCGGATGACGATACGGCTCGTGAACCGGCTGGCGGCCTGGACGAATCGGGCGGCCGGTCGGGCGTGAAGCCCGGATGGGTCGATGACGGTGAGACGGAGTTCGGCCATCGGTCAGGCCCTCGGGATCTTGGCCATGGAGGCCGCCCCATCGGCAGCGGCGGCGACCTCGTCGATCGAGGCACCGATGCTGGCCTGGACAGCGGCGAGGATGGCGCCCTCGACGAGTGGCGCTTCGCTGATCCGGACTCGGCCGCGGTCGGCCTCCGGGAGGTCGTCAATGGCGAGTTCCAGGCTGAGGGCCGCACTGCCCAGGTCCAGCAGGACCAGGACGTCGTCGGAGCCTCCTGCGAGCACGGTTCCGATGGCGGCCGCGATCTGCGGCGCGCTCGTGCCCAGGCGTCCGTCCTCGGTCCCGCCGGCAATAGCCACGGGAACCTCGTCACCGGCGACCTGGAGCACCATGTCGCGCAACCCCTCGACGAGCTTCCCGCTGTGAGAGACCAGGACCAAGCCAACCAAACGCGCCTCCTTTCGTGACCCCCAGGACATCGATCCTCCGATGCTGGCCCCGAACGCATCAAGAACGAAGCAACGAGGCGTCAAGAGTTGCGATGAAGGTCGCGGTCCGTGGTCGGGGACGTGGCGAACGGGCACGGGCGCATTGCCGGGAGTCGCGGGCCAGACCTATAGTCGGGCGACCGTGCCAGCCCTTCAGCCACGCCCCGATGTGGACGCCACGTCCGAAGTCGACCCCGTCGCCGTCGTCGATGCCGCGGGCGTCGTCGATGCCGCGGCCGTTCGTGGCGCGCTCGTTCGGTGCCGCATCGTCGTCGAGCGGCACGCCGCCTGGCTCACCCGCCTGGACACGGTCCTGGGTGACGGCGACCATGGCGACAACCTGGTCATCGGATTCCGAGCCGTCGAGACGCTCCTTGACGACCTCCCGGCCCAGACCCCGCCCGGCGAACTGTTGCGGGCCGTCGGCCACCGTCTGGTCGCGGCCGTGGGTGGCGCCTCGGGGCCGCTCTACGGCACGGCCTTCCTGGAGGCCGGGGCCCGGGCCGGTGACCGGATCACCCTGGACGCCGCGACCCTCGCGGACATGCTGGACGCGGCGGCGACCGGACTCGCGCGTCGCGGCCGCTGCGAGGTCGGCGACAAGTCGATCCTGGACGCCCTGCGGCCGGCGGCGGACGCGTTCGCGGACGCGGTCAGGGGCGCGGACGGGGACGCGGGCTCGGCCGGGGTACCGCCCGCAACGGCGTTCGCGGCCGCGGTCCGGGCCGGGGCCTGGGGCATGCGAGGCACGCGCAGCCTCGTCGCCCGGCGCGGCCTCGCCCTTCGTCTCGGCGAGCGTTCGATCGGCCACCTCGACCCGGGCGCCGTGTCATGTGTCCTCCTGTTGCGGGCCCTCGGTGGCCGCTGAACCGGTGCCCACACCGGATCCGGCCGCCCTCGTCGCTCGGATCGCGGCCCTGGAGGAGGAGCGGCGACACGCCTTCGACGATGCGCAGCGCGAGGCCGACGCGCTGTTCGCCCAGTACCAGCTCAGCCAGCTCATTGCGTCAGGTGGCGCCCTGGCCGACCTCGCGGCCGCGGTCCTGCTGGAGCTGCTCCGGCTCGCCGGCGCGGCCGGTGGCGCCCTGTGGCTCGGTGATGCGGACGATCGCTCGTTGACGCTGGTCGCCCAGGCCGGCCAGGCGGCCGATCGGCTCCCGACGGCGCTCGATGACGTGGCTGCCGCTCGCGCCTTCGCCCAGTCGGTGCCCGGCGTCGGGCGGGCCGTGTCGCTCAGCGACGAGGCGCCACGGACCGTGGTCGTCCTGTGGCCTCGACCGGGCAGCGACCTGGACGACGACGGCCTGCGCATCGCCCTCCTGGCGCGCCACGAACTGGCGGTTGCCTTCCAGGGAGCCCGGCTGCGCGAAGCGTTGGACCACGAGCGCCAGGAGCTCGAGGCCATCGTGGACGGCGCCACGGACCTGATCCTCCAGGTCGACGCGGAGGGTCGGGTGGTCCGCCTCAATCCGGCCGGCGAGCGATTGCTCGGGCTGACCGCCCAGGAGTCGGTCGGGCGCACCTGCGCGGAGGCGCTCGGCTGCGAGGCGGCCGGCGGCCACCGGGCCGTCGATTGCCCGCTCGCCGAGGTGCGCGCCGGCGGGCCGCCCATCGCCTACCGCGAGACCGCGGTTCGCGGCGCCGGCGGGTCGCCGATCCGAGTGGCCGGCAGCTATGCAGCCGCACCCGGCACCGGCCAGGATGCCCGGGCGACCGCCATGCTGCGCGACATCAGCGCGGTGCGGGCCCTCGAGGAACTGCGCGAGGGATTCGTGGCCACGGTCAGCCACGAGCTGCGCACGCCGCTCGCGCTCATCCGCGGGTACGCGGAGACGCTCCTGCACCTGGACCTCGATCCTCACCAGCAGCGCGGCTACGTCGAACGCATCGACGACGCCAGCCGTCGCCTCACGGCGCTCGTCGACCAGGTCCTTGACGTGACCCATCTCCAGGCCGACCCGCTCATCCTTGAGCGCCACACGTCATCGTTCGCCTCACTGGTCGCGCGGTTGCGCGGTGATCTCGCCATCTCTGGAGGCGCGCAGCGACTGGTGGCCGATCTGCCCGCCGACCTGCCGCCGATCGAGGTCGATATCGCGCGGGTCGGCCAGATCCTGTCCAACCTCGTCGGCAACGCGCTCAAGTACGCCCCGGACGGCAGCCCGGTCGTGGTCGGGGCGACGGTCGCCGGTGACTGGCTCGCCGTGACCGTCGATGACGAGGGGGTGGGCATCCCCGACACGGACCGGGCGCTCGTCACGGAACCATTCCACCGCGCCTGGAACGTCCGGGAATCGCGGATCCCTGGGACCGGCCTCGGCCTGTACATCTGCCGGCGGCTCGTGGAGGCGCACGGGGGTGCCCTGACCGTCAACGAACGACCGGACGGGCGCCCCGGGACCCGTATCGCGTTCACCTTGCCGCTCCTGGGGCCGGCTACGGGGTCGGGCGTTGCCTGAGACCGTCCTGATCGTGGAGGACGAGCCGGAGTTCTCGGCGCTGGTCGAGCTGTGGGTCGGGCGAGCCGGGTATCGCACCGTGACGGCACGGACCGGACCCGATGCGCTGCGCCGGTTCTACGACGAGCGACCGGACCTCGTGGTCCTGGACGTCGCGCTGCCGGGGCTCGATGGCTGGCAGTTGCTCGAGCGCCTGCGCGAGTTCAGCCGTGTGCCGATCATCATGGTCACGGCCCGGGGATCCGAGGCGGAGAAGGTCCGAGGCCTGAAGCTCGGGGCGGACGACTACATCACCAAGCCACTCTCGTTCCCGGAGCTGACTGCCCGAGTCGAGGCCGCGTTGCGCCGCGCGGGGACGAGCGCACCCGAGCGGGCGCGCCGGCTGCGCCATCGGGACCTGGTGGTCGATCTGGATGACCATCGCGCGCACCTGCATGGCGACGAGATCGCGCTCACCCCGACCGAATTCCGGCTGCTCGCCTACCTCGTCGAGCACGCCGGGCAGCTCGTGACCCACCGGCAGGTGCTCGGGGCGGTGTGGGGCGCCGGCTACGACCGCGACGTGCACCTGCTCCGGATGACGATCCGCAACCTGCGGCTCAAGCTGGATGCCGTGGCGCCCGGGGCGTCGTACATCGCGACCGAGTACGGCCTCGGCTACCGACTTTCCGGGCCGCCCGCGGGGAGTGCCCTGGACCAGGTCTGACTTCCTCCGCGGCTTGGCACGGGAACGGGCCGCGCCCGCGTATGCCATTCCGCCGCATATGTCGGCGTCGCAGCCGTGCTCCGCGGATCGGCATGGGAGCGACCCCACTCGGCCCCGCGCCCGCTTATGCCACTCCGCCGCATATCGCGGCAGCGGGTCGCGGAACCGCCGACCGATCGGGCTGACCGTCACGACGTGGGGTCAGGTGTGGTCGCTATGCCACTCCGACGCATAGGTGCGGCGCGGGCGGCCGCTGCGGCCGCGACGCCGCGACGCCGCATCTGGGTCATGCGGCGGAGTGGCATACGCCGGGTAGCCTCGTTCTGCCGCGGTGCCGGTGTGCGCGCCTACGATCCTCCGAGGAGCCTGGCGGCCTCGTCCGCGGCGCCGCGTTCGGCGTCGGTCAACAGGTGCCGACGATCCTGGGCGGAGTGATCGGCGAACCCCTCGAGCCGCACCTGCATGCCATCCAGGCGGGCCAGCTGCCGCTCGGCGACCGTGGCCACCGCCGGTTCGTCGCCGGCCACGGCGAGCAACAGCGCGAGATCGTCGAGGCAGAACGGGATCTCCGCGATGACGGCGGCCCACGCGGGGTCTGCGCAGCGCTCCACCAGTCGGCTCGTGGCGGTCTCGACCGCCTGCCCACCCTGCCCGCAGATCAGGCACGGCGGCCGCGCCCGCACGTTCGCGAGCCGGCTGCGTCGCCGTCGACCGGACACCGACATGGCCTCGCGCAGGGCGGCCGTTCGACGCTGGACCATCGCCCCGAACAGGATCGACGACCCAAGGATCCCCGACGATCGACGGTCGGCCTCCAGCAGTCCCCGGGCGTGCCGACGGCAGAAGCCGTGGTCGCGTTCGAGGCCGCCCCGGAACCCGAGGTCGAGCACGCGCTCGGCGATGATCGTGTCGAGCGTCCCGATCTCCCCGCGCGAACGCACTTCGCACAGGGCGCAGCCACCGACCTCGATCGCGGCCGCAAGCCGCACGTCGACAAGGTCGCGGGCCGGCAGTCGATCGGTCATGTGGGGCCCGCGGCTGATCCGGACGCTGGTCCGGCCGTTGATCCTGTCGCCGGTCCCGCGGCGTGTCGGACCGCCCTTACCGCCCGCGGATCGATGCCACGGATCGACGGTTCGGCGGGCTCGACCGCGAACCCGGCTCGACGCAGCGAGCGCTCGATGACGTCGGCTTGGAGGGTCGGGTCCATCGGCTCGAGGACATCGCGTTCCGCGATGGTCACCTCGGCCGTTATCTCCGCGCCGGGCGCGACCACAGCGACGGCCGCGACGTGGGCCTGGAGCACGGCCGTGCCCAGCCCTCGATGGCGCCGACCCGCCGCCACGCCGAACGCGAGCAGGTCGTGTGGCGCGTCCGCGCTGCGTGACGCGGGCACGCTCACCGCCAGTCCGACGACGGTCGTCTCCTGGACGGCGGCGGTGACGATCGCACCGTCGAGCAACGCGGTCGCGAGGATCGCGTGCGCCAGCGCCGCCAAGGCCGGAGCCACGACCCCCGGCGCCAGGGTGAGGTGCTCCCAGGCCGCCGGGTCGATGGCCGCGAGGACCGTCGGCGCCCCGACCTCTGGTAGCGGCACTGAGGCCATCGAGCCCGCCGTCGGCGCGATGGGATCGAACCAGCCGCGATCGCGTGCCTCGCGAACGAGGCGCGGCACGAGCGCACGCCGGACGAGCGCCGCCACCGCGGCGGCCCGCGCATCGATCGCTGCGTCGCCGAGCGCCCGGTCGAGGCCGGGGTCGTCGAACGTCTCGGGCATCGGTGCCTGGCCGTAACGGGCCGCCTCACTCGCCCATCGCTCGCGCCAGGCCTGGGGCGTCGTCGCCGGGACGTCTCGATGCGCGCCGGCCAGCCAGGTCAGGGCCCAGGCCCGTGGCACCACCCGGTACGCGTCGTAGCCGCCGCCACCCGTGGCAAGCCAGCGGCCACCGGCGTGGGCATGGGCCAGGGCATCGACCAGGCGCGCCGCCTCGCCCATCGCGGTCGTCGTGACGTTGAGGTGCGCGAGCGGGTCCCAGGCGTGCGAATCCGCCCCGTGCTGGGACACGATCAGATCCGGCCCGAACGCGGCGGCCACCTCGGGGAGCAACGAGCGCACGGTCGCCATCCACGCCTCCGCGCTCGTCCCCGCAGGGAGCGGCACGTTGACGCTCGTGCCGGCCGCGAGCCCGCCACCGATCTCATCGACGTCGCCGGTGCCCGGGAAGAGCGTTCGGCCCGACTCGTGGATCGAGCATGTGAGGACCCCGGGATCCGACCAGTGCATGGCCTGGACGCCGTCGCCGTGGTGGACGTCGAGATCGACGTAGAGGACGCGAAGCCCGTCCTGGCGGGCTCGGGCGATGGCCAGCGCCGGATCGTCGTAGATGCAGAAGCCCGACGCGTGGTCGGCCATGGCGTGGTGCAGGCCGCCGCCCGGGTGCTGAGCATGCTCGATGTCGCCGCGCAGGATGGCCTCGACGGCCCGTAGCGACCCGCCGGCGACGGCCGCGGCCGCGTCGTGCATGTCGGCGAACGGCGGGTTGTCGCCGCCGTCCCCGATGCCGGCCTTGGCGAATCCGAACGGGTCGGCCGAGAAGTGCTTGACGACATCGAGGTAATGGCGGCTGTGGCAGAGCCGCAGGTCCGCATCGGACGCCGGTTCCGGGGCGAGACCCGGCTCCGCCCCGACCGCGCGCAAGAGGTCGATGCCCGGGCCGTAGCGACGCGGTGTGAGCGGATGGGTCGGCCCGAAGTCGTAGTCGAGCGAGCGCGGGCCGTAGACGAGCAGCATGCCCGGACCACGATACCCGGCACGTCAGTCTAGGAGCGGCCCGGCGGATGACGACCCCCAGGCGCCGACGCCTGGTCAGTCCTCACCGAGGAGCCCCAGGACGACCTCGCGCCTCGACGTGAACCAGCCGCGAGCGCGGTACCATCCGCGACATGCCGATCGACCTGCTGTTCGTGCTCATCATCATCCTCGTGCTCGTCCTGATGTGGAAGGGCCCCAAGAACCTGCCCAAGCTCGGGGAAGCCCTGGGGCGCGGCGTGCGTGAGGCCCGCACGGAGGCGAGCAAGGCCCAAGCGGAGATCCAGGCACGGGCCAGCGGTGACCCCGCGCCACCGACGGACCCTGCGCCCGACGAACACAAGCCCGCATAGCCTCGCCGACCATGGCCCGGCCACGGTTCGAGGGTGCCGTCACCACGCCCGATGCGGGCGGCGAGATCGACGATCAGTCCATCGTCCCGGCCCCCACGCGCCCGGATCGACCGGTCCTTGTCGAGCTGGCGGCGGCGATCCTCGTCGTGGGCGGGCTGACCTCGCTCATCGGGTCGCTCGCGGCACCAGGGATCGTGGCCATCCTGCTCGTCGCGCTGAACGTGGTCATGGTCATCCTGGGGGTGCTGATCCGGCGCGGGCAGGCGTGGCTCATCGCGATCAATGTCGTGGCGGTGGCGCTGTTCCTGGAACTGACCGCCCTGCCATCGGCCTTCGCGATCGTGTTCTCGCTGCTGGATGCGATCGTGCTCGTGGCGCTCATGCGACACCGCGCGTGGTTCGATTGGCGCCCGAACGACGAGCCGGTGGAGGTCGACGGCGCATGATTCCGGATGATCTGGCCGCCCTGACGCATCGACCGACGACCGGGCCCTTCCTTGCGACGACCGTCGTGGACGGCCAGGAGGTCACGACCCTCGCGGACCTGCCCCCGGAACGCGATCGACTGCTGTTCGTGGGCCTCAACCCGTCGCCGGTCAGCGTCGTGGCCGGTCACTACCACCAGGGTCGACTGGGGCGGACCTTCTGGCGACGGTTGATGCTGGCCGGGATCCTGCCTCCGGGCACGGCCGTCGAGATCGCCGATGAAGCGCTCCTCGCCGCCGGCCACGGCATCACGGACCTGCTCAAGGCCCCGACCGCCCGCGATGAGGCGACCGACGCGCAGCTGACCGGCGGGGTCGGGGCGCTCTGGCAGAAGATCGCCATCTGGCGCCCGGCCGCGGTCGTGTTCATCTACAAGCGCGCGGCGACGATGGCGGCTGGGCGGCCACTGGCCGAGCCGTGGGGCCAGCTCGCCGGCGTGGCCCTGGCCGGCCGGCCATGCTTCCTGATGCCCGGCCCATATGCGCCGACCGCCGAGGTGGACGCCGGGATCAACTTCGTGCGCAACCTGGCGACGGCCCTGCCAACGGATCGCGCGTAGGGTCGTCGCCGATACGGGCCGGTCTCGCGTCGTCGCCGATCCGGGCCGGTCTTCGCCCAGCGAAGCAAACGACGGCGGCGTCGGTCGGATGCGGCGCTCACCGCACGTGACGACCGCGTAGCACGCCGACTGCCGTCAACCGAGCCGCTGAGCGAAGCGATCGACCGCCGCGGCGTCCGTCTCCGGTCGCCTGCTTCGTTCAGCGAAGCGCGGGCTCGCCCGCCGGCTCAGCCACGGGGCCCTCGCCGCCGACGACCACGTGCGGCAAGGTCCGGAGCGCATCGGGGTGGCGCCAGAACAGGGCCGCACCCATCAAGGCGACGGCAGCCGCCTCCAGCTCGGCGATCAGGCTGACCAGGGAGAACCCACCGGGGCCGAACACGTCCTGCACCCGCGGCCAGGCCAGGACCAGCAGGAGCAGCGCGAGGCCGACAGACGGCCAGGCCAACCACGAAACGGAGGTGAGGCGATCCGGGAGGTGCGGCGGTCGGGCCTCGGGCCAGACTTCGGCGGCGTCCAGGCGCCCGGCGGTGGGTTCGCTCATATCGGCAGGGTGCGGCGCGACGGGACCGGCGTCAATGGCCACCGAGCCAGCGGGCACCGGGCGCCACGGAACGGAGTACTGCCACGGAACGCGCCCATGCCGCGTCGTCCGTCGAGCCCGGGATCGACCGCGCCCCGCGCACGCCGTCGAGGTCGCCGCTGATCACGGCCCTCCCCTCCCCGACCACGAACGCGAGGTGATCCGGCGTCGGGCCGGGGGTCGCCACGACCCGCAACGGAACGTCGCCGACGGGCACACGATCGCCATCGACCAGCGGGGCGACCACGTACGGCACGTCCGCGGCTCGGACCGGTGAGGCGAACACGGGCACGCCGCACTGCTCGGCGACGGTCTCGGCACCCGCGGCATGATCCGGGTCCAGGTGGGTCAGGGCGACCGCCACGATCCGCCCTCCCCGAGCCGCCGCGGCCTCGATCGCCGCCTGTATGCCGGACCCGGTCGGGTCGCCTGGGTCGATCAGCACGCACGCCGACCGACCGACGAGATAGGCGTTGATCGACTGACCGGCGACGCCGCCGCCGGCCGGCATCGAGATTCGGACGACGTCGTCGGCACCGTCGACCGCTTCGACGACGACCGCACCGAGTCGACCCGGCGCCGCTCGCTCGCGGATCTCCTCGATCGACCGGCCATGCTCGAGCTGCTGCAGCGTCGCCGAGGTAGGGATCCACATCCCGATCCGGCCGGAAGCCATCGCATCGAGCGCCGCGCGGGGCGTGTGCCAGGCGTGGGCTGCCACCTCATCGCCGACGAGGCTCGCCGCCGCGCCGTCCGGCAGCAACGCCGCGAAGAACCGGGCATCGAACCGACGTGGCAGGTTCGGCGGCGTGACCCAGCGCGACAGCGGTACGAGGCGGTCGGTCCGGAGGCGCAGGTCCAGGTCTTCGGCCACGACCGCGAAGGGGGTCGCGCCGGCGAGGAGCCGCTCCCGCGCGGCGGCGAGGTCCGCGCCGCTACGACCCGCCCGGCCGACATCGGCCAACAACACGCCGACCTCCTCGAAGCACTCGCGGATCGCGGCCACGTAGGCGGCAAGCGCCGTTTCCGCGGGGAGATCCCCGCCCAGGGCGTCGGACGCCGCCTCGCCATCGATCACGGACCGCGATGCCAAGCCCGGGTCCCTGTCGCCCGCGTCGACGCGGCCGCCCGGGAACACGTGCATGTCCGCGGCGAAGGCCATCGTCGCGGGTCGATGGGTCAGCAGCACCTCCAGGCTGCCCGGGCTCGATCCCGGCGCAGGCCGTAGGAGCACCACCGTCGCGGCCGGTCGCGGTTCGACCGGCACCGGAGCGGGCTCAGCCGCCACTCGACCCCAGCTGCGCCTCGAGCGCCTCGGCGGTCGTGACCGGAAGCCGGCACGCGAAGTCGCGGCAGACGTAGGCGGTGGGACGGCCGTCGATAGCCACGCGGTCGGCCAGCAACGGGATCGCGGATGCGCCCACCGCGTCGGCCGGTGCCGCGGCGATGACCTGGTTCGGGCGCCACCTGGACCAGAC
>JBPPMZ010000016.1:0-11015 GCA_051306295.1 Candidatus Limnocylindrales bacterium | reverse complement strand
CGCCGCTCCAGCCAGGGGCAACCGGGTCAGGGGCAAGGACAGGGCAGCCCGGCCCCGGGCCAAGGTCAGGGTCAAGGCCAAGGTCAAGGCCAAGGTCAAGGTCAAGGTCAGGGTCAAGGTCAAGGTCAGGGTCAAGGTCAGGGCCAGGGGCAAGGTCAGGGTCAGAGTCAGGGCCAGGGTCAGGGCCAGGGTCAGGGCGGTGGCATCGGAGGTGGCGGCTCCAACGCCCGCTCGCTCGGCCGGGGGACCGGCGGCAACGCCCGACCCGGAGCCCCGACCGGCGCCAACCGTGCCGCGGAGCTCGGTGAGGATCTCTCGTCCGTGTTCGCGCCGTTCGATCGCGTCGGCCGACCCGGCGACCCGTCGTACGTCGCCGGCACCGGCGGCGATGGCCAGACCCAGCAGGGCAACGGCGTCGGGACCGGTACGGACAACGGCGTCCTGACGCCCTACCAGCAGGTCTACACCGATTTCGAACGCTACGCCCAGACCTCGCTCGACCGCGGGTACGTCCCGCTCTCGATCAAGGACTACGTGCGCGACTACTTCAGCTCGCTCGACCCGTCGAACTGAGCACCCACCGACCCAGAGAGCGCGCGGCCGCTGCGACGGTCGCCGACCCGGAGGCAGCATGGAAGCACCCGTCACCACCGATCCGACCGCGCGCCTCGCACCGGAGGCCTTCGCCGAGCGGGCCCAGGCCATCGAGCGCGAGGTCGGCCGGGTCATCGTCGGCCAGCGGGATCTCGTCCGCCAGACGCTGACCGGCCTGCTGGCCAACAGCCACGTCCTCCTGGAGGGCGTACCGGGCCTGGGCAAGACGATGCTCGTCCGGACGATCGCGGACGTCATCGACTGCTCGTTCAATCGGATCCAGTTCACGCCGGACCTGATGCCCGCCGACATCACCGGCACGAACATCCTCATCGAGGAGAACGGGCAGCGGATCTTCAAGTTCCAGCCCGGGCCGATCTTCGCGAACCTGGTCCTCGCCGACGAGATCAACCGCGCGACGCCCAAGACCCAGTCCAGCCTGCTCGAGGCGATGCAGGAGCACCAGGTCACCGTGGCCCGCCAGCGCTTCCCCCTGGACCCACCGTTCTTCGTGCTGGCGACCCAGAACCCGCTCGAGATGGAAGGGACCTATCCCCTCCCCGAGGCGCAGCTGGACCGGTTCATCTTCAAGGTCATGGTCCCCTTCCCCAACGAGGAGGACCTGATCACGATCATGGATCGCACGACCGGCTCCGAGAGCGTGACCGCCAGCAAGATCTGCACCGCAGCGGAGATCGTCGAGATGCAGCGCCTGGCCCGCGCCGTCCCGATCGCCCCGCACGTGACCGCCTATGCCGTGAGTGTCCTCTCGGCCACGCATCCCGATCAGCCGCGGGCCCCCGGGCTCGTCCGCGAGTACGTCCGCTATGGCGGCTCGCCGCGCGGCGCGCAGGCGCTGGTCACGGCAGGCAAGATCTACGCCCTGCTCGACGGCCGGTTCAATGTCTCGACCGACGACATCCGAGCCGTCGCCCTGCCGGCCCTGCGCCACCGGATCATCCTCAACTTCGAGGGTGAGGCCGAGGGCATCACCACCGAGTCGGTCGTCCGCTCGATCCTTGAGGCCGTCGCCGTCCCGACGGTCGAGTAGGACCGCCGCCGACCATGACCGAGCGACCCGGCCTCGATGGGGAGGCCACAGCGGCCCCTGCCGTCGCGACGGCCGCTCCGAAGGCTGGTCGGCCAGCGTTCCTCCCCACGGACGTCGATCCGACCGTCTTCGACGAGACGTTCCTGCGCCAGCTGGAGCGTCTGCTGCTCGTCATGCGCTCGCCCGTTCGCGGCGGCCTGAAGGGCGGTCGGCGGAGTATCAAGCGCGGCCAGTCGGTCGAGTTCGCAGACTATCGCGAGTACTCGCTGGGCGACGACCTGCGTCAGCTCGATTGGAACGTCTACGCCCGCCTCGAGAAGCTGTTCGTGAAGCTGTTCGTCGAGGAGGAGGACGTGACCATCACGCTCCTCGTCGATGCGTCGGCATCGATGGCCAGCGGTCGGCCGGGGAAGCTGCTGTTCGCCAAGCGGGCGGCGGCCGCCCTTGGCTACATCGGCTTGGCCAGTGAGGACCGAGTGGCGGTAAGTGCACTGTCGGGCCGGATCGCGCGCCGACGCGCGGCGCTGCGTGGTTCGGGCCGCGTCTTCCGGCTGCTGGCCGACCTATCCGCCATCGAAGTCGCCGACGGGCCGACCGATCTGCTCGTCGCGGCCCGCCATGCCGCCGCCCAGCTCCACGGCCGGGGCGTCGTCGTCCTCCTCTCCGACCTGCTGGACCCAAGCGCGGACCGGGTCATCCGCGAGCTGGCCGCGACCGGATCGGAACTCATCGTCATGCACATCCTGTCGCCGGACGAGCTCGATCCGCCACTGGAAGGCGACCTGCGTCTCGTCGACAGTGAGACCGGCGACCGGGTCGACATCACCGCCGACCTCGCGACCATCGACGCTTACCGCGAGCGCCTGACCGCCTGGAAGGCGACCTTCGCCGACATCGCCGCCATGCGCCGGGCAAGCTACGTCGACCTGTCGAGTGACGTGAACCTCGCCGACCTGATGTTCGCCGAGCTGCGCCGCCGCCGGGTCCTGGGCTAGGTGACGGACTGATGCCGTTCACGACCCCGCTCGCGCTGCTCGGCCTGCTCTTCGTGCCGGCCGTCATCGCGATGTACCTGCTCAAGCTGCGGCGCGACGAGGCCGTCGTGCCATCCACCCTGCTGTGGACGCGCCTCGTCGCCGACGTCGAGGCCAACGCGCCGTGGCAGAAGCTGCGGCGCAGCCTGTTGCTGCTCCTCCAGATCCTGCTCGTCATCGTCATCGCCCTGCTCGCGGCTCGCCCGTTCCTGGAGCGTCCGGCCGGGCTCGCCCGGGACATCGTGCTGGTCGTCGACACGTCGGCCAGCATGGGTGCAACGGACGTGGTGCCGGACCGCCTGACCGCGGCCAAGGCCGCCGCGATCGAGGCGTTGAAGGGCCTGCCGACCGGGGGCAAGGTCAGCATCATCGCCGCCGACCAGAGCGCGCGGATCGTGGTCAACGAGTCCTCCGACCTGGGCCGGGTGCGTGACGCCATCGAGGGGATCGCGGTCTCGCCCAGCCGCGGCGACCTGGGCGATGCCCTGGAGCTCGCCTCCAAGCTGGCCGCCAGGTCCGGCGATGCCCAGGTGCTGGTCGCCACCGACGCGGCCCTCGCCACGAAGGTCACGACGCGGGTCGGCGCGCCGGTCAAGGTGCTGCCCGTCGGGCGGGATCGCAAGAATCAGGCCATCGTGGCGCTCGCCGTCCGGCCCGGACCGTCGGGCGTGACCCGCTCCGTGTTCGTGAGTGTCGCCAACCTGGACCTGGAACTCGCCAACCGGCGCATCGAGCTATGGGGCGATGACCGGCTGCTGGAGGTCCGCGACGTCACCCTTGAGGCGCAATCACGGGCCAACGTCATCATCGACGACGTCCCCGACGACATCGGCGCGGTGGAGGTGCGGCTCGTGGCCCGTGATCCGGCCGCGACCGGCCCGGCGGACCAACTCGCCGTGGACGATCGGGCATGGGCCGTGGTGCCCCCGAATCGGACCCGCCTCATCCTCGTCGTCGGCGACGGGGATCCGTACCTGGAAACGGCCCTTGGCTACCTGCCCAACGCCGAGCTGTACGGGGTCAAGCCGAGTGCCTACGGACCGGCATCCGAGCGAACGGACGGCCGGCCCTGGGACCTCATCATCTTCGAGGGCTACCTGCCGGCGACGCTGCCGCGCACCCCGGTCCTGGCCATCGCCCCGCCACGCACCAGCCCGCTGGGCGAGGTGACCGGCAAGCTCACCAACCCGGGCATCGGGTCGTTGGACCCCGATGAGCCGATCCTGCGCTACGTGGACTTGTCGACCACCCACATCGCGGAGGCGACGAAGCTGACTCTGCCCGACTGGGCGCGGACGATCGTCCCCGGACCGCGCGGCGCGCCGCTCCTCTATGCCGGAGCCCGCAATGGGCTGCCGACCGCGGTCCTGGCCTTCGAGCCGCGCCGCTCCGACCTGCCCCTCCAGGTGGCCTTCCCGATCCTGCTCGCCAACCTGACCGGCGAGCTGCTGGGTGGCTCCAGCGCGCCGACGGAGGCCCTGGAGCCCGGCACGCCCGTCGAGCTGGTCATCCCGACCGGTGCGATCCGCCTGGACGTCGCGCACCCGGATGGGACCGTGACGGAACTCGTCCCCTCCACGACCGGCGGCAGCACCGTGACGTTCGCCGGGACCGGGCAGCCGGGCATCTACACCATCACGCCGATCCCGGATCCCGACGCGTCACCACGGCCCACGGGGAGTGCGGGGGCCTCGGGCTCGCCTGGCGCCTCCGGGTCGCCGGTCGCGTCTGCCTCGCCGGGGGCCGCGTCCGCCTCACCGGGCGGGGTCGTCGGCGCGGGTGACGACCCGTTCGCCCCCGTCCGTTTCGCGGTCGACCTGTTCGATGTCGACGAGTCGACGATCGCCCCGGGCTCCGCGGCCGCCATCGAGGCGCTGGGCGAGGCACCGGTCGCCTCACCGGCGCCGGGTTCCGGCGGCGGTCCCGTCACGGAACGCCCGACCGCCCGCGACGAGTTGTGGGTCCCGATCGTGCTCATCGTCCTGGTGGCCCTGTGCGTCGAGTGGGCGCTCTATCACCGCGACGGCGTCGTCCGCCTGCAGCGCGCGCTGGGGTCCCGGTTCGGGCGGCGCGGGACAGCGGACGGCCGCACGCCTGGTGGGACCGGCTGATGGGCATCACGTTCGAGACCCCGCTGGCGCTCCTCCTGCTGGTGCCGGCGCTGGCCGTCACGATCGGGCTGTACCTGTCCGCGCGGCGGCGGGTCGGAGTCGGACGGCGACGTGCGGCGCTGGTCGTCCGGACGATGCTGCTGAGCGCCCTGGTCCTCGCGCTGGCCGGCTTCCGGCTCGTGTTGCCGGTCGACCGGCTGGCGACGATATTCGTTGTGGACCTCTCGGACTCGGTGGGCAACGAGGGGCGGCAGGAGGCCCTCGCGTTCCTGCGCGAGACGCTCGATGTCATCCCCGACGGCGATCTTGCGGGCATCGTGGCTTTCGGCAAGGAGGCGCTCGTGGAGCGCCTGCCGTCCGACCTTGGCGAGATCGATCGGATCGCCTCCACGCCGGTCCGCACGGCCTCCGACATCGGCGCTGCGCTGCGCCTGGCCACGGCCCTCTTTCCTGACGACGCCCAGAAGCGGATCGTGCTCCTGTCCGACGGCAACGACACGACCGGCACCGGCCAGGCCGAGGCAGCCCTGGCGGCGACCCGGGCCATCCGCATCGAGACCCGGCTCATCGGCCTGGGCTCGTCCGACGAGGTCCTCGTCGAGCGGCTCACCACGCCATCGACGGCCAACCTCGGCGAGTCGGTCGAGGTCGTGGCCCAAATCAGGTCATCAGTGGCACAGCCCGCAACCGTCCGGCTGTTCATCAATGGCAATCTCTATCAAACCAAGCGAGTGACGCTCAATGCGGGGCTGAATAGCGTCGAATTCGATGACGTCACGCCGACCGAAGCCGGGTTCCACACGTTCCGGGCGGTCGTGGAGGCGGCGCGCGACACGTTCAGCGAGAACGACCGGGCGGACTCGAACACCATCGTCAAGGGCGAGCCACGGACGCTCGTGCTGGCCGGCGACGCCGATGTCGCCGCCGAGCTCGTCGAAGCGCTCGAGGCGCAGCGCCAGCAAGTCGACACGATGATCCCCGAGGCCCTCCCGACCGACTTCAGTGCCCTGGCCACCTACGACAGCGTGGTCCTGGTTGACGTGCCGCGGATCCGGCTCTCCGATCGACAGCTCGCCGCCCTGCAGGTCTACGTCCGGGACCTGGGCAGGGGCCTGGTGATGATCGGCGGGCGCGACTCGTATGGCGCGGGTGGCTACCAGAAGACGCCCCTCGAGGAGACCCTGCCGGTGGACATGGGCGTCCGCGACCGCCAGAAGCAGCCGGATGTGGCACTGGTGGTGGTCATCGACCAGTCGGGCTCGATGGACGCCTGCCATTGCAACTCGTTCAACGGCGGCGCCGGTGGCGGCGGGACCGGGATCGGCGGTGTCCGCAAGGTCGATATCGGCAAGGAAGCCATCATCCGGGCAGCGGCGTCCCTGACGGATCGCGACGAGTTCGGCGTCGTGTCGTTCAACGAGCAGGCGCACTGGGTCGTGCGGACGCAGCCACTCGGCGGGGCGGGCGACATCGGAGCCCAGGTCTCCGGCCTGCAGCCCGTCGGCCAGACGAACATCTTCGCCGGCCTCGAGCAGGCCGTGGAATCACTCGAGGGTGCGGCGGCGACACGGCGGCACATCATCCTGCTGACCGACGGCTGGTCGTCGACCGGCCAATACGACGCGATCCTGGCTCGCATGAAGGCCGCCGGGATCACGCTCTCTACCGTCGGCGCGGGCGGTGGCTCGAACCCGTTCCTGGAGGGCCTGGCCCAGCAGGGCGGCGGTCGCTTCTACGACGCCGCCAACCCGGCGAGCATCCCCGACATCTTCCTGAAGGAGACCCAGCAGGTCTCTGGTCAGCAGATCATCGAGGAGCCGTTCTTCCCGATCCTGACCTCCTCATCGCCGATCCTGCGCGGCCTGGACGAGGGGCTGCCGCGGCTCCGTGGCTACAACGGGACGACAGCCAAGCCCGCCGCTCAGACCGTCCTCGTCACGGCGCGCGACGACCCCCTTCTTGCCACGTGGCAGTACGGCCTTGGGCGGTCCGTGGCGTGGACATCGGACTCCACCGGCCGCTGGGCGCGCGATTGGCTGGGCTGGAACGGCTTCTCCCGGTTCTTCAGCCAGCTCGTCTCGTGGACGTTCCCGGGCGAGGAGACTGGCGGCATCGAGGCCCGCTTCGACTCGAAGGGCGGCCAGACGACGCTGCACGTCGAGAGCGTCAACCCGGACGGCTCGCCACGCGACTTCTACGACACGAGCGCCGTCGTCGTGGGTCCCGAGTTCACGTCCGACAACGTCGAGCTCGTGCAGATCGCGCCCGGGGTGTACGAAGCGCCGCTGGGCGAGATCGACCCGGGGGCCTACGCCCTGCGAGTGACCCAGGTGAAGCCTGGGACGTCGCCTCTTGGACGGACCGTCGGGCTGGTGGCGCCGACCTCGGCGGAGTACCGGGTCCTGGGCGCGAACGAACCGTTCCTGTCCGCCGTCCGGACCGCGACCGGGGGCTCCGTGGTGAAGACGGCGTTGGATCCGTGGCGGCACGACCTGACCCTGACCAACCGTTTCACCGACCTGTGGCCGCTATTGCTGGTCCTGGCGCTCCTGCTCTGGCCGCTGGACATCGCGCTGCGGCGGGTGTCGATCGGGCGGCGGGAGTTCGCCGCCGCGGGCGCGTGGGTCCGGGGCATCGGCGGGCGTCGTGGCCGGGTCGCGGCCCGGACGGCGGCCGGCGTGGGCCTGCTGGCCGCCCGGCAACGGGCGACCTCGACGGAGGCGCGTGCGGCGATGCGGGCCGAAGTGGCCATCGAGGTGGCGGCTGGCGCGCCGACGGCCGCGGCGACGACGGCCGCGGCGACGACGGCCGTGGCGACGAGGTCGGTCGTCCCGACGGCCACGGTCCCGATCCCGACCCCAAGCGCCCCTGCTCCCACGGCCACGCCCGCAGCCACGACGAGTGCCCCGACCCCTGCTGCGGCGCCGCCCCAGGGTCCCGCGGCCGCACCGGCTCCGGCGCCGGACACGATGGCCCGCCTCCGCGATGCGAAGCGGCGGGCCCGCGAGCGCTGATCCGTCTCACCGCTGGCCCCGGGCGCGGCTCGATCTCTGGCATACAGCAGGCACGGCTCTACTACGAGCGCCGACTCGGGCGTTCGGGCCAGATCCAGACGCGATCAGCCCGTCACCAGAGGCCGTGGCTCTACATGCCGAGGATCCCGCCCGGGGCCGGTCCTACCAGCAGGCACAGCTCTATATGCGAGGGATCGGCCGCCGGCGGGGAGCACGACCTCAGCGGAGGCCGGCGCCCGGCGGCAAGTCCTCCATCTCCGCCACAGGCCCATCATCGATGGCATACGCCGGCCGCCCCGGCGCGGCGCCCGGACCACCGCCAGCGCGACGCCAGCCGTTGCCGACAAGACCACTCGCGACCACGGCCAGCAACAGCGCGGCCGCCACGATGGTCGCCCAAGGAAAGCGTCGGTAGTCGACCCCGCCGATCACCGAGATCTCGCGCCGCGTGATGTTGCCCGAAGCGTCGGTCGCGGTCACGACCAGCGTTTGGGGCCACGGCGCGAGCGGCGTCTGGATCGTGAACTGCCCGCGACGATCGAGCTCCACCGAACCGACGCCGGCCAGGCTGACGTTCGAGCGAGGCTCCGCCGCCCCTGGGATGCTCGCGAGGAACGGCCAGATCGGCGTCGTGAACGGCGGCTCGATGACGAGCGACGGGCCGATCGCGTCCCGGATGACGACGCCGGACGCGACCGACCCGATCTCGCCCCAGTCGTTGATGGGCACGACCGCGACCGACCATCGGTCGGCATGCGACCCGTCAGCCAGCATCACGTCGCCCAGGCTGACCCGAGCGAACCCACCGTCGCGCCCGGCCTCCACGCCCGGCGGGACCGGGATGCGCAGGACGTCGATCGCGTCACCTTCGGGTGCCGACTCCCCGAAGGATGCGTCCAGGTCGATGTCGCCCGTCGGTTCGGGCGCCTCCGCCTCGAGCGCCGCGGCACGGACGAACAGCCGAACCCCGGTGAACCCGGGGACCGCGGTGGTCGCGTCGGGTGCGGTCGTGCGCTCGACCGAGGCCTGCGGCACGGGGAACTCCCGATAGTACGTTGCGTCGCCAGCCGACAACTCCGCCAGTGCGAACGGGTCCGATGGGCCGTGCCGCCACCAGCCCGCAGGTCCGGTCGCCCACGGTGACGGGGTGCGGACGAGCGGGAGCTGGGTATCGAGGGTCAGGCCGGCCGCGACAAGCAAGCGCCGATCCGGACCGTCCAACACGACCATCATCGGACGCGTCCCGTTCCAGGCGGCCCCGGCGCGCATCGCGGGCTCGTCACAAGCGAGGACGGCGCCCGGCAGCAGCAGATCGGCGCATCCCTCATCGGTAGTGGCACCGATCCAGCCCGGCGCGGGAGCCTGATGGCGACCGGCAGCCAGCGCCTCTCGAAACCCTGATCGCAGGCGGGCGACGTCGATCTCGCTGTCGACGAAGAGCCCCGGGTTGTCGACCTCGACCGCCCCGCTGCGTCCGCGGCGCACGAGCGCCGTCGCCGGCCCCGCCGCCAGGTGGATCCACGCCACCCGCACGCCCTGACCGTCCGGCCCGGCGTGATCGGAGGCCAGGACCGGGAAGGCCTCGGTGGAGTCGAAACCGGTCGCTCGCCATTCGTTGGTCGGATCCAGGACTGCGAGCCCATCCCTGATCATGGCGAGGAACTCATGCGTACCCGTGCCATCCAGGTCGAGCCTGACCGGTGGCACTGGCGATGACGTGATCGGGGCAAGGTCGGGGCGATCCAGGATCGACCCGCCATCGCTCAGCCGGATCGCCATGAGGCTCGCCTCGGATGCAGTGTCCGGTCCAGCCGGGCAGTTGTCGTAGGCGTACGCCAGCAGGTCCTCGCCGGCGACGTCGTCCCACCGCCCGACCACGCCACCCGCAAGCCGGCGACCCGGCACGCTGTGCACGGCTCGCGTCACCAGCGACGACCCGTCGAAGACCCACACGGTCGAGCCCTGGCAGGTGCCTCCCTCCCGGATCGTGCGGGCCGTGGCCAACACGAGCTCGTTCGTTCCGTCGCCATCCACGTCCGCGGCACCTGCATCGGTGACCGAAGTCGTGAACTGGGTGCGGCCGGTCTCTGCGAGTTCGTTGCGGCCGGGACCGGCGTCCGTTCGCAGCCCGATGACGATCGTGTCGTTCGACGCCGCACTCACGGCCAGGAGCGCGAACCGACTCGGGCTGAGGCCGATGAGCCACGGGTCGCGCCCCGAAGCGCCTACGTCGACGTTCAGCTCCGACGCGACGCCCCAGGCGCTGTCGCGGCGCAGGATCGACAGGTGGCGCACGCCTGGCGCGGCCTCCATGGCGTCAACGACCAGCAGCCGCGGCGCGTCATCCGGGCCGTCGCGCTCCAGCAGGGCCACGTCGGCCATCGGCTGGTCGAGTCGATTGGGCGAGTCCGACGGCACGATGGCGGCCCGCGCCGGGGTCAACGAAGACGCCACCAGGAGGATGAGGGCCGCCCCGATGACGAGCCTCGCGACGGGAGATCGATGCGGCGCAGGTCGGTGCACGGCGGTCCTCCGGAGGCCGGCATCGTACCGCGCCCGACGGCCACCGCCGACCGGTGATAGCCTCGGGCCCGATGACCTCCCGATGGCTGCGCGCAGCGCGCATCTGCCTCCTCCTGGCCGCCACCAGCGCGCTGGTCGGCTGCGGCCGGATCTCGACCGCGCCACCGGACCCGACGCCGGCCGACTTCCAGGGCATCGCCACCGAGCTCACCGTCCGCCGGATCGCGATCGACGACCTCGTCTCGGGCGACGCCGGGTGCGACGACAAGGTCCTCATCCCGACCGCGATCGGCATCACGGCCAAAGGCCTAGACCAGGTCGAGCCGGTCCGCATCTACCTGTACGTCTTCCGCAACCGAACGTCCTTCGATCGGTTGCGGGCGTCCATCGATGACTGCGCGCGCGCCTTCGTGACCGACCCCGAGACGTTCGAGACCGTCGAGCAGTCGCCCTTCGTGCTGGCCGGCCAGGGGCCCTGGGCGCCGGAATTCGAGGCGGCCATGCGCGACGCACTGCTCGTGGCGGCCGGCACCGGCAACTAGCCGTCCGGTGTGGTCCGCTGCGGCACGGGTCGGAGCGGTGCTGAGGACTAAGGTCCCGACGAACGACCCAGACCGTCCCTCCTTCTCATGGGCACTGGTACGCCCGGGCCACGGCCACGGCGGCCGGACCCGGCGAGGCTGTGGTC
>JBPPMZ010000015.1:0-10342 GCA_051306295.1 Candidatus Limnocylindrales bacterium | reverse complement strand
GTCGAAGCCCCGGTCGCTGAAGCCGAGGCCCCCGCGGCCGAAGTCGAAGTCGAAGCCCCGGTCGCCGAAGCCGAAGCCGCTGTCGCCGAGCCCGAGGTCGAGGCGCCCGTCGCCGAAGTCGAAGCCCCCGTCGCCGAAGTCGAAGCCCCGGTCGCCGAGGCCGAAGCTACTGAAGCCGAGGCGCCCGTCGCCGAAGCCGAAGCCCTCGACGCCGACGCCGAGCCCGAGAAGGCCGCCGACCCGGCCTGATCACCGCGCACCCCGCACACTTCCCTTCGACCCGCCGGTCCCCGGCGGGTCGTTGCGATTCCTTACCCAGCGACGCCACATCCGCTCCGTCGCCCTGCACGATTCCCTCATCGGGGACCACGACGGCAACCGGCGCCCGGCCAGGAACGTCGTGCTAGCATGGCCCGAGGCGCCACCCCAGTGACGCAACGGCAAGGGAACAGGCGTTCGACTCGATGGATCGCTTCGACAAGTTCACGGACCGAGCCCGTAAGGTCCTGACACTGGCTCAGGACGAAGCGCAACGGTTCAACCACAACTACATCGGCACGGAGCATCTGCTCCTGGGCCTCGTCCGCGAGGGCGAAGGGGTCGCCGCGCGCGTCCTCGAGAACATGAACGTCGAACTGGCCAAGGTGCGCACGGCCGTCGAGTTCATCATCGGCCGGGGCGATCGCCCGGTCGTCGGCGAGGTCGGCCTGACCCCCCGCGCCAAGCGCGTCATCGAGCTCGCCATCGACGAGGCGCGGCGCCTCGGTCACAACTACATCGGCACGGAGCACCTGCTCCTGGGCCTCGTCCGCGAGGGTGAGGGCATCGCCGCCGGTGTGCTGGAGTCCCTTGGCGTGAACCTCGACAAGGTCCGCCACGAGGTGATCCGCGTCCTGTCCCAAAGCTCCTCAGCCGGACCGACGCCAGAGACCAAGCGCGCCAGCAAGACCCCCACCGTCGACCAGCTGGGCATCAACCTGACCGACGCCGCCCGGGCCGGGAAGCTCGATCCCGTGATCGGACGCGACAAGGAGATCGAGCGCGTCATCCAGATCCTGGGCCGCAAGACGAAGAACAACCCGGCCCTGATCGGCGAGCCGGGCGTCGGCAAGACGGCGATCGCCGAGGGCCTCGCCCACCGCATCGTCGCGGGCGACGTGCCGGACATCCTGCTCAACAAGCGGGTCCTGACCCTGGACATCGGGTCGCTCGTCGCCGGCACCAAGTACCGCGGCGAGTTCGAGGAGCGCCTCAAGAAGATCATCGAGGAGCTGCGCAACACCAATGACGCGGTCCTGTTCATCGACGAGCTCCACACGCTGGTCGGCGCGGGCGCCGCGGAAGGCGCCATCGACGCGGCCAACATCCTGAAGCCGCCGCTCGCTCGCGGTGAGCTCCAGTGCATCGGTGCGACCACGCTTGACGAGTACCGCAAGTACATCGAGCGCGACGCGGCCCTCGAGCGTCGGTTCCAGCCGGTGATGGTCGAGGAGCCCACGCTCGAGCAGACGATCGAGATCCTGATGGGCATCCGCGAGCGCTACGAGCAGCACCACAAGGTGACCATCACCGATGAGGCCGTGAAGGCCGCGGCCGACCTGTCGGTCCGCTACATCACCGATCGGCACCTGCCCGACAAGGCCATCGACCTCATCGACGAGGCCGCCTCGCGGGTGCGCCTCCGCCATGCCTCCGCCCCGCCCGCGCTGCGCGAAGCCCAGAAGGATCTGGATCGCGTGACCAAGGAGAAGGACGCGGCGATCAACAACCAGGAGTACGAGGAGGCCGCGACGCTGCGCGAGGCTGAGGCGGCAGGCAAGGAGAAGGTCGACGCCCTCCGCGCGGAGTGGCAGGCCCAGGTCTCCGGCGACCAGCCGAGCGTCGGGGAAGAGGAGATCGCCCAGGTCGTCGCGATGTGGACCGGGATCCCGGTGACGCGCATCTCCGAGGCCGAGTCCGAGCGGCTCCTGCACATGGAGGACGCCCTGCACGACCGGGTCATCGGTCAGCAGGAAGCCATCGAAACGATCTCCAAGGCCGTCCGACGCGCCCGGGCCGGACTCAAGGATCCCAAGCGACCCATCGGCTCGTTCATCTTTCTGGGCCCGACCGGCGTGGGGAAGACGGAGCTCGCCAAGGCCCTCGCCGAATTCATGTTCGGTAGCGAGGACGCGCTCATCAAGATCGACATGAGCGAGTTCATGGAGCGCCACAACGTGTCGCGTCTGGTCGGGGCGCCCCCCGGTTACGTCGGCTTCGACGAGGGTGGCCAGCTGACCGAGGCGGTCCGCCGCAAGAGCTACGCCGTCGTCCTCCTCGATGAGGTCGAGAAGGCCCACGCCGAGGTGTTCAACATCCTGCTCCAGATCCTGGAGGACGGGCACCTGTCCGACGCGAAGGGTCGCCGGGTGGACTTCCGCAACTGCATCATCATCATGACCAGCAACCTCGGCGCGAAGCAGCTTCAGACCAACTCAAGCCTGGGCTTCCGCGTCCAGGGCACGACGGACGAGGCGCGCGCCGAGAGCTCGTACGAGCTCATGAAGGAGAAGGTCGCGGCCGAGCTGAAGAACAACTTCCGGCCGGAATTCCTCAACCGCATCGACGCCACCGTCGTGTTCCGTTCCTTGACGGTCGGGGAGATCGCCAAGATCGTCGACCTGATGCTCAATCGAGTGCGCACCCAGCTGCGGGCGCAGCAGATGTCGCTCGAGGTCACGGACGCGGCCAAGGAGCACATCATCAAGCTCGGGTACGACGTCGCCTACGGCGCACGACCACTGCGCCGCGTGATCCAGAACATGGTCGAGGACGTCCTCGCTGAGCACCTCCTGCTGGGCCGCTACGAGCCGGGCACGACCATCAAGGTCGACAGGGACCCCGAAGCCGGCCTACTGATCAACGCCGCCCCCGCCCGCGAGCCCGTCGAGGCCGTCTGATCGCCCGACCGGTCACGGGGTAAGCCGTGGCGTCCAGGTCCACCAGTCGGTTCGTCTGCCAGGCATGCGGCGATGCCGTCCTCCGATGGGAGGGCCAGTGCCGCTCGTGCGGCGGCTGGAACACGCTCGTGGAGACGGTCGTGCGCGAACGTCCGGGAGCAGCGCGGGGCCGGATGGATCGTGTCGCGGCCGGCCCGGGACCGGAGCCGACCCCCCTTGTCGACATCGGTGAAGCCGACGTCCCGCGCCTGCCGACGGGGCTTGGTGAACTCGATCGCGTGCTCGGCGGCGGGTTGGTGCCTGGCTCACTGATCTTGGTCGGAGGGGAACCCGGGATCGGCAAGTCGACCCTCCTGCTCCAGGTCGCCGCAGGCCTGGCCCGCCCCGTGCTGTATGCGACCGGCGAGGAATCCGGGGCCCAGGTCCGCCTCCGCGCTGCCCGGCTTGGCCTCTTGGATGGCGCCGCCGGACGGGCCGTCGAGGTGTTGCCGGAGCACGACATCGGGCGCATCGTGGAAGTCGCTCGCCGTCTCCGGCCGGCGGCGGTCATCGTCGATTCGATCCAGACCGCGACCGTCGAGGAACTGGACGGCGCGGCGGGCAGCGTCGGACAGGTTCGCGAGGCGACCGTCCGGCTGATGGACTTCGCGAAGGGGGAGGGGATCACGGTCGTCCTGGTCGGGCACGTCACGAAGGACGGATCGATCGCGGGACCCAAGACCCTGGAGCACCTCGTCGATGCCGTGGTCTCGGTCGAGGGCGAGCGCTACGCGGCCCTGCGGCTCGTCCGGGCGGCCAAGAACCGCTTCGGCTCCACGGAGGAGGTCGGCGTCTTCGAGATGGCGGCCAGTGGCCTCGTTGAAGTCACGGACCCGGCGCGCGCCTTCCTCGCGGAACACGCCGAACCTGCACCGGGGAGCGTCGTGGCCCCGACCCTTGAGGGCAGTCGGCCGCTGCTCGTCGAGGTCCAGGCGCTGGTAGCGCCCGCCGGCTACGGCACGCCCGCGCGCAAGGCCAGCGGCCTCGATCCCAATCGGCTCGGGTTGCTGGTGGCCGTGCTCGGCCGGCGGGCGGGGATCGGCCTTGGGTCCCACGACGTGTACGCGAACCTGGCCGGCGGCCTCGTGGTCGGCGAACCCGGCCTGGACCTGCCGATCGCCCTGGCCCTCGCTTCCTCACTGCGCGATCGACCCGTCGGTCTCGACACGGTCGTCATCGGCGAAGTCGGTCTGCTCGGCGAGCTGCGGTCCGTCCCTGGCCTGGAGCGTCGCCTGCGCGAGGCGGCCCGGCTGGGCTTCAAGGCGGCCATCGTGCCGCGCGCGGGGCGTGGTGCCACGACGCCCGTCGTCGACGGTCTGCGGGTCCACGAGGTCGCCACGCTGCGCGACGCGGTGGAGGTCGGGCTCGCCGCTCGGACTGACCGGCGTGGCGACGCGCTGCCGGCGATGCTAGGCTGACCGCCCGGTCGGGCCGAACGGACGCCGGAGCCCGCCGGCCCAAGGCATCGAGGACGCTGTGATCCGCTACATCCGACTCCTGGGCGCCGCGCTCGGCGGCCTCGTGGGGCTCGTGCTCGCCGGGCTCGGCGACGGCCTGTTCACGGGGTCCGGGTATGCGGGCGCCCTACTGGCGGCCTGGGTCGTGGCCTGGATCGTCGTTGGGTTCGCGATCCTGCCGTATCTGACCGTCGTGCCCGCGATGTGGCTCATCTCCCGCGTCGAGGACCTTTCGACGGCCGAGTTCGTGGCCGCGGTGGCCGGCCTGCTGCTCGGCCTCCTGATGGGCGTGCTCCTGGGCTTCCCGCTGTCCAACATCGATGAGCCGTTCGGGACGTGGCTACCCCTGGGCGTCTCGATCTTCCTGGGCCTCGGCATGCTCGGCTTGACCGTGGCCAAGCGGCGCGACCTGCTGATGGCCGCCGAGGCGATCGGCCTGGTCCGACATGCAGAGACGCCGGCCAGCGTGGCCGACCGTCGGCGCGACCCGCACATCGTCGTCGACACCAGCGCGATCATCGACGGGCGGATCGCCGAGATCGTCGAGTCGGGGTTCATCTACGGCACCCTGGTCGTACCCCGGTTCGTGCTCGAGGAGCTGCAGCACATCGCCGACAGCTCGGACACGCTCCGGCGCAACCGTGGGAGACGCGGCCTGGAGATCCTGGCTCGCATGCAGAAGGACCCGGCCACCCCGGTCGAGATCGTCGAGGACGACATCCCGGACATTCCCGAGGTCGATGCCAAGCTGGTCGCCCTGGCCATCACCCGGAGTCGGGTCGTGCTGACCAATGACTTCAACCTCAACCGGGTCGCGGAGCTCCAGGGCGTTCGGGTCATGAACATCAACTCGCTCGCGAACGCCGTCAAACCGGCCGTGCTGCCGGGCGAGGAGCTGCGAGTGAAGGTCATCCAGGAGGGCAAGGAATCGGGCCAGGGCGTCGGGTTCCTGGATGACGGCACGATGATCGTCGTCGAGGGCGGCGCTCGTCACATCGATCGCGAACTCGACGTGTCGGTGACCCGGGTGCTCCAGACGGTGGCAGGGCGGATGATCTTCGCCCAGCCTCGCCTGGATTGACCGCCTCGCCGGTGGCGGCCGCGACCGCCGTGGACCGACGCCACGGCCTGGGTCAGGACGCCCACCCGTTCGGGCCGGGTGCGCCGTTGCTCCTGGGCGGTGTGGCCTTCGAGGGCGTCCCGCGCTTGCACGGCCACTCGGACGGCGACGTCGTCCTGCATGCCATCGCCGACGGGCTCCTGGGGGCGGCGGGTCTGGGCGACCTGGGGCGCCTGTTCCCGGCGGACGATTCCACGCCGCGGGGCCTCGCCAGCACGGAACTGCTGGGCACGGTCCTCGGGCGGGTCGCGGGGGCCGGCTGGCGACCGTCCGCCGTGGACCTCACGATCATCGGCGCACGACCGCGCCTGGGACAGCGGCTCGAGGCCATCCGCGACAGCGTCGCAGGCCTCCTCGGGCTGCCGGTCTCGGTGGTGAACATCAAGGCATCGAGCGGCAATCTCGACGGGTCCGAAGGCGCGGGACGCACGATCTCGACGCTGGCCCTCGTGACCATCGAGGCCAACGCATGACCGTCCGCCTGCACGACACGCTGACCGGCGAGACGCGACCGTTCGTCCCGTTGCGCGACGACCTCGTCGGCATCTATTCCTGCGGACCGACGGTCTACGGGCCGGCCCACGTCGGCAACTTCCGGTCGTTCCTGTTCGCCGACCTGCTGGTCCGCCACCTGCGCTGGCGCGGCTTCCCGGTCCGTTGGGTCCTGAACATCACGGACATCGACGACAAGATCATCAAGGGCGCGGCCGCGGCCGACGTGCCGTTCCGCGACCTGGCCGACCGGTATCTGCGCCTGTTCCTCGCCGACGCGGTGGCGCTCCGGATGACCCACCCCGACGTCCTCCCGCGGGCGACCGAGCACATCGAACAGATGGTCGACCTCATCGCCACCCTGCTCGAGCGCGGCCATGCCTATCGCACCGGGGACGGGTCGGTCTTCTTCCGCATCTCGTCGTGGCCGGCCTACGGGAAGCTGGCCCGCCTGGATCCCGAGCAGTCACGCGTCGGCGAACGGGTGGAGGCGGACGAGTACGCCAAGGACGATGTCCGCGACTTCGCACTGTGGAAGGGCCCCAAGGCGGGCGAGCCCTCGTGGGCGACCTCGATCGGCGAGGGTCGACCCGGTTGGCACATCGAATGCTCGGCCATGAGCATGGCGGCGCTCGGGCCATCGTTCGACCTGCACACCGGGGCGGTCGACCTCATCTTCCCGCATCACGAGGACGAGAGCGCGCAGAGTGAGGCGGCCACCGGACAGCCGTTCGTCGGCACGTGGCTGCACTGCGCCCACCTCCAGATGGGTGGCGCCAAGATGGCCAAGTCGACCGGCAACATCGCTCGAGTCAGCGACCTGCTGGCGGCCGGCGTGTCCCCGCGGGCCCTTCGCTACGCCCTCATATCGGTCCATTACCGGGCCAGCCTCAACTACACCGAGGAATCGCTCGCCGCGGCGGCTGCGGCCCTGGACCGGATCGACACGCTGCTGGCGGGACTGGCGGCCTACCGTGAGGACGGCCCCGATGACGACGGGCTCGGAGCGCTGCTCGATGGCGCGCGAACGGCCTTCGGCTCGGCGCTCGACGACGACCTGAACATCTCGGCCGCGCTCGCGGCCGTGTTCGACCTGGTGCGCGAGACGAACCGTCGGCTCGAGGCGCGCCGACTCTCGACCGCGGACGCCGGGCGGATCATCGACCTGCTCCGCGATCTCGACCAGGTCCTGGGCATCCTGCCCGCGCCCGACGACGAGGCGTTGCCCGACGACCTCCAGGCCCTGCTCGACCAACGTGCCCAGGCTCGCGCGGCGCGCGACTGGGCCGCATCCGACCGCCTCCGCGACGACCTTTCGGCGCGGGGCATCCAGGTAGAAGACACGCGTGACGGCCAACGCTGGCGCCGCGCCGAGGAGGTGCCCAGTGGCTGACCGACCGAACGACGGACCGCGTCGTGGACCCCAGCGCGATGACCGAGATCGTGGCAGTGACGGAGGCGGGGGCCGTCGACCCGGTGGGCAAGGCGGACCGGGCGGGCCGGGTGGTCCCAGGCCGGGCGGCGGGCGCTCCTTCACCCCGCGGCCAGGCGGACCACGTCCCGGCGGCCCACGACCGGGCGGACCGCGCTCGTTCGGCACGGACCGCGGTCCCGGGCGCGATCAATGGCGCAACCCCGACCAGGGTCGGGACCAGGGGCCGTGGCGTGGGCCGGACCGGGATCGTGGCTTCGATCAGGGCCGTGGCTTCGATGACCGTCCCAACCGAGACATGCGCGACCCGCGAGACCAATCGGGACCTCGGGGACCCCGTCCTTCCGGGCCGCGGTCGTTCGATCGGCCGCCGGCTGGACCACGTCCGGCGGGACGCCCGTGGGAGGCGCGACCGCCACGCGACTATCGCCCGTGGGAGACGCGACCGCCACGCGATGATCGACCGGCCCAGCGCCTCGACGATCGGCGGTTCCCGCCCGGCCAGGACCGGGGTTTCGTGCCGCGCGACCGCGGTTTCGTGCCGCGCGAGCGGCCGCAGGGCCGACCCGGTGGCGTCGACCGCTACGGCCGACCGGGAGCCCAACGTGACCCCGGTTTCGGCTCGTCGATGCCGTCGCCGGCCGCGCTCGCCGAGGGCGAGGAGTTGGTCGCCGGACGACGGCCCGTCGAGGAAGCGTTCGTGGCTCGGCGGCCCGCGCATCGGCTGCTGGTCGTGCCACAGCGGCGCGCCGCGCTCGAGAAGATCGTCCTCCACGCGACGAACCTGCGCATCCCGATCGTCGAGGTCGAGGGCGGCTCGCTGACGGCGCTCGCCGGATTCGACGGGCACCAGGGCGTGGCCCTCGTGGTCGAACCGCGCCGCTACGCAGGCATCGACGACGTCCTGGCCCGTGCTGCGGAGCGCGGCGAACCGCCTTTCGTCCTCGTCCTCGACTCGCTCGAGGATCCCCACAACGTCGGATCGTTGTTGCGCAGCGCCGAGGCGGCCGGCGTGCACGGCGTCCTGTTTCCGACCACGCGCCAGGCACCCATGAGTCCGTCGGCCGTGAAGGCCTCGGCCGGGGCCGTCGAGCACCTGCTGCTCTGCCCGGTCGACGACCTCGCCGGGGCCCTGACCGACCTCAAGAGCCGCGGACTTCGCGTCGCCGGGGCAGATGGCAGTGCGCCCATGACCGCCCGCCAGACCGACCTTCGAGGGCCACTGGTCATCGTCGTCGGGAGCGAGGGCCAGGGCCTCGGCCCGGCCGTCCGGAGGCGTTGCGACCTGTTCATGCGCATCCCGATGCGCGGTTCGGTCGGGTCGCTCAATGCGGCCGTCGCGGGTTCGATCCTGTTGTTCGAGGCCGTCGCCCAACGTGACACGGGGGCAGGCCCAGCGCCGATTCCCACGGGCACGTTCGACGATCTCGTGGCAGCGCGGGTCGCCACGGAGGCAGCTGCGGAAGCGGCGCCCGCGACCACCGAGGCCGACGTGGCCGAGGAGGGCGATGCGCCCGCCATCGACGCGCCGGTCCTCGCGACGACGACGGACGCGGCGACGCCGAAGCCGAAGGCGCGTCGCGCCAATGCCCGCCAGGGCACGACTCCCGCCGCCGTGTTGGCAGAACCCGTCGTGGCTGCCCAGGCGGACACCCCGCCGGCCGAGGTACCGGCCGCGAAGGCTCCCCGTGCGCCTCGGAAGCCGCGAGCGGCGGCCCCTCGGACGCCGGCGACGGCAGGCGACGACGACCTGTTGCCAGCCGACGGAGCACAGGCCTCGATCGCGAAGCCGGTCCGCAAGCGAGCGACGCGCAAATCGCCGCCGGCCCCGACGGAGGACCAAGCCGAGGAGTAGCGGGCGGTCGCTTGACCCATCCGGTCGGTCCGCCATATCATTCCCCGGCGCCGAAAGGGGTCCTTCTGCGGTATGGCCCTGCCCGTCGCGCCGACGTAGCTCAATTGGTAGAGCAGCGGTTTTGTAAACCGCCGGTTCCGGGTTCGAGTCCCGTCGTCGGCTCCAGCGCAGACATCCATCGGGACCGGATCCACCACGAGGCCGCAGCTTCGATCCGGGCGCCGCGCCACAGTGGGTAGGTTGAGCAGGTGGTGAGCTCAGCTGGCTGTAGACCAGCCGCCTTCGGCTATGGGGGTTCGATTCCCTCCCTGCCCACCACTCGACATCAACCACCGCGATCGGATCCCGGGCCCACATAGCTCAGCTGGCAGAGCACTTCCTTGGTAAGGAAGAGGTCATCGGTTCAAGTCCGATTGTGGGCTCCACCGCCAATCGAACCACAGCGGCAACGCCGCGACATCAAGGGAGTGAACTGGTCCTGTGGCCAAGAAGAAGTTCGAGCGCAACAAGCCGCACGTCAACATCGGCACGATCGGCCACATCGACCACGGCAAGACGAGCCTGACCGCGGCGATCACCAAGTACCTGGCCCTGAAGGGCGGCTCGGAGTACCGCGCCTTCGACACGATCGACAACGCTCCCGAGGAGCGTGAGCGCGGGATCACGATCGCGATTGCCCACGTCGAGTACGAGACCGACGCGCGCCACTACGCCCATGTCGACTGCCCCGGGCACGCCGACTACATCAAGAACATGATCACCGGCGCTGCCCAGATGGACGGCGCGATCCTGGTCGTTGCCGCCACCGACGGGCCGATGCCCCAGACCCGCGAGCACATCCTCCTCGCCCGCCAGGTGGAAGTGCCCTACATCGTCGTCTTCCTCAACAAGGTCGACGCGGTCGACGATCCCGAGCTGCTCGACCTCGTCGAGCTCGAGGTCCGCGAGCTCCTGACCAAGAACAACTTCCCGGGTGACGACGTGCCGGTCATCCGCGGCTCGGCCCTC
>JBPPMZ010000014.1:0-23780 GCA_051306295.1 Candidatus Limnocylindrales bacterium | reverse complement strand
GGTCAAGAGCGCCAGCACGGACGACGTCGCACGGGTGAGGTTCGCCGCGAGCCGCCGGGAGCCGCCGCGCGGGCGCCGCCGGGAGCTGCCGGGCGCCGCGCGCGAGCCGCCGCCAGGGGTGCACGACGCCCGGCCGGCCACTCCCCGGGGGATTCGCCGAGGGTCCTATGGATCGGTTCGGTGCGGTCAGGACCGGTCGGCTACGGACGAGTGGGACCTACGGGTCACTGGTCGGGGGTGGACAGGTGGGGGAACATGGTCCGAGTCCAGAGGTCGTCGAGGCGGACTGACCCACGCGTCCCGAACCCCAGCGCAACCGGAGATCTCGATGCACCGTCCGCTCGTCGCCGCCCTGCTCGCCGCCCTCATCGCCGTCACTGGTGCGGGGCTCGTCGCGGCGGGAGAGCCGGTGCCCGGCACCAGCGGCTCGCCACAGGCCGTGGAACCGGCACCGAGCGTCGAGCCGACCGCGCCCCCCGAACCCAGCTCGACCCCTGGCATCGACCCCACCGCGGATCCGACGGCCGAAGCCCCGTCCGATGCGCCGGCATCGACCGACGACCAGGCATCGACCGACGACCCGGCACCAAGCGCCGACGACGACCCCGCCCAGACCGACGACCCCGCTGCGTCCGGCGACCTCCCCGACGGAGCCCCGAACCCCGCCGGCCGCTTCATCGTGATCCTGGATCAGGACGTCGATCCGGGCACGCTCATCAAGCGCCACGGTCAGCGCAACGGGGTTCGGGCCACGGCCAGCTACGACACAGCGTTCCGTGGCTACGCCGCCTCGCTGAGCCCGTCCCAGCGCCGTGGCCTCCTGTCCGATCCAAACGTCAGTGCCATCGTCCCCGACGAGCTCATCGAGTTGACCGCCCAGACCGTCCCGACCGGTGTATCACGCGTCGGCGCCCGCCAGTCTGCAGTGGCCGCGATCAACGGCACGGACCAGCGCGTCGATGCCGACATCGCCATCGTTGACACGGGTATCGCCCTGCATCCCGATCTGAACGTCGTGGGTGGCGTGAACTGCACGACCAGCGACCGCAGCAACTGGCATGACTGGAACGGCCACGGCACGCACGTTGCCGGAACGGTGGCCGCGCTCGACAACGACATCGGTGTCGTCGGCGTCGCCCCGGGCGCTCGCCTGTGGGCCGTGCGCATCCTGAATTCGCAGGGCTCCGGGCTGCTCAGCTGGTACATCTGCGGCCTCGACTGGATCCTCGCCCAGCGCGATCCCAATGACGCGAGTCGGCCGCTCATCGAAGGCGTGAACATGAGCGTCGCCAAGCGCGGCTCGGACGACGTGAACTGCGGCTACTCCAACGCCGATGTCCTGCACCAGGCCATCTGCCGCGTGGTCGCCGGTGGCATCACCGTGGTCGCCGCCGCGGCCAACGCGTCGACCAGCGCGGCCGCCTACGTGCCGGCAGCCTACAACGAGGTCATCACCGTGTCGGCCCTGGCCGATTCGGACGGACTGCCGGGCGGCCACGGTGGGAACCGCTGCTACTCGTGGGGCACCTACGACAAGGACGACACGTTCGCCGACTTCAGCAACTACGGCTCGGACGTGGATCTCATCGCGCCCGGCAAGTGCATCTGGTCCACCGTGCCCGGCGGCTACGGCTACTCCTCGGGCACATCGATGGCGGCCCCCGCGGTCGCCGGCGCGGTCGCCCTGTACAAGGCGAGCCGACCGATGGCCACGCCGGCTGACGTCCGGGAGGCGCTGCGCTACCTCGGCAACCTGGGCTGGGACACCTCCACCGATCCTGACCCGTATCACGAGCCCCTGCTGGACGTGTCCCGCATCGGCAGTCTCGGCACCTTCAGGCCCGAGGTCATGGCCCCTGCGCCGATCGTGACCGAGAAGGGCGCAAGCTTCAGCCTGCCCGTAGCCATCCACCACAGCGCCACCTTCTTCGAGCGCGTGCGCATGACCTTGGGCAACGTGCCCAGTGGCTGGACCGTGAGCTACACCAGTGCCTGGCTGTACGGATGGAGCGCGACCGCGACGACGATCCGGGTGACCGTGCCCGTGTCGACCAAGCCGGGCGTCTACACGATCCGGCTGATCGGCACGAACTACGGCCGGGTCCGCGAGGCCACGCTGCCAGTGACGGTCGAGGGCGACGCCCCCACCGCCAAGGCGCCGTCGATGGCCGGCACCACCGGGGTGGCAGTCACGGGCACCTCGTCCCTGGCCCTGACCACGCGGGTGTCGTGGGCAGCCGCCACCGATCCGACCAGCGCCATCGGCGGCTACGAACTGCAGCGCAGCACGAATGGCGTCACGTGGCTGCCCGTCGCCTCGACCACCGCCTCCGTCCGATCGGTCGCCGTCCGCTCCCTGGCCTTCGGGGTCGACCACCGGTTTCGTCTGCGCGCCCGTGACACGCTGGGCAACTGGAGTCCGTGGGTGCAGTCGCCGAGCACGTATCGGCTGACGGCGGTCTCGGACCGCTCCACGGCCATCACGTATCGCGGCACCTGGTCGCGCATGACCAGCAGTCCGGCCACCGACCGGTCCATCACCTCGTCCACGCGGGCCGGTGCCTCCGCTCGGTACCAGTTCACCGGTCGAGGCATCGTCGTCTTCGCCCCGACCAGCACGACCCGGGGCCGCATGACCGTGCTCATCGACGGCGTCAACGTCGGGACCGTCGACCTGCGCTCCAGCCGGACCCTCCATCGACGGGTCGTGTTCACGCGCACGTTCGCGACGAGCGGCACGCACACCATCGAGTTGCGCGTCCAGGGCACGAGCGGTCGACCGCTGGTGTCGCTCGACGGCTTCGTGGTCGTCCGCTAGCCGCAACATCCGTGCGCGATCCCGCAACGGGTGCGCTTGCCCCGGTGGGGTATCGTGGCCCTCCGCGCGCGAACCGCACGCCAATACACGAGGTCGAACGACGTGGCACGAGCGATGTGGAAGGGTGCCGTCCAATTCGGACTGGTCACCATCCCGGTGAAGCTGTATCTCGCGACGGAGTCCAAGGGCATCAGCTTCAACGTGCTCCACAAGGACGACCTGTCGCGCATCCAGATGAAGATCTTCTGCCCGGTGGAGGACGAGGTCATCTCGCGCTCGGACACGGTCAAGGGCTACGAGTACGCCCCCGGCGAGTACGTCGTCATCACCGACGAGGACCTGGAGCGGGTGCCGCTCAAGACCGTGCGGTCGATCGAGATCGAGCAGTTCACCAAGGCGGAACGGGATGATGCCGCGGTCCGGTTCGTCAAGTCGGCCTACTACCTGGAGCCCGACAAGATCGGTCGCAAGGCGTTCTACCTGCTGAAGTCGGTGCTCGAGGACGAGGGCCTGACCGCGATCTGCAAGGTCGTGATCAAGGACCGCGAAGCGCTCGCCGCGATCGACCCCTTCGGCGACACGATGCTCATGACCACGCTCCACTGGCCGGACGAGATCCGCTCGACGGGCGAGCTCGACCTGCCCGATGAGGAGTTCGAGTTCAAGCCGGCCGAGCTCGCGATGGCGCGTCAGCTTGTCGGCGCGATGACCGGAGCCTTCGACCCCGCGCAGTACAAGGATGAGTACCGCGAGGCCCTGGAGACGATCATCAACGCCAAGGTCGAGGGCCAGGAGACGGTCGAAGTCGAGGCGCCCGAGGAGGGCGGCAAGCTCATCGACCTGATGGCCGCGCTCGAGGCGTCCGTGAACGCCGCGAAGGAAGCCCGAGCCGCCGCCACCCAGAAGCCCGTGTCCGTCGCGGATGCGCGCGAGGCCAAGGCCGCCAAGGCGACCGCCGCGGCCGTCGCGAAGAAGGCCCCGGCGAAGTCGCGGGCAAAGAGCGTGGCCGCCGACGACGGGGCGGAAGAGAGCACCGCCGCCAAGCCCGCCGCCCGCAAGCGCAAGTCCGCGTAGGTCCGTCCGGGCGCAACCGCGCCGAGCAAGTGCCCGCGGCCCGACCCCGCCCTGATCGTCCACCGGGCGGACGACCCGATTGAGCGCGCGAGCGTCCGCCGTGTGGACGATTCGGGCGGGTGTCCGCTGGGGGCGTCCCGATCCCCCTCGGACGCCGCGCGCCTTGGGCTGGCACACTCCCCGTGATGCCGCTCGAGGAATATCGGCGCAAACGGGACTTCGCCAGGACCCCGGAACCCGCGCCCGTGCCGGCGACGGCGGCGACGGGCCAGACCGGGCGGTTCGTGGTGCAGCGCCACCGCGCTACCCGTCTCCACTACGACTTCCGCCTGGAGATCGACGGGGTCCTGGTGAGCTGGGCCGTTCCCAAGGGCCCCACCCTGGACGCGAAGATCCGCCGGATGGCGGTCCACGTCGAGGACCACCCGATCGAATACTTCGATTTCGAAGGGATCATTCCGGCCAAGCAGTACGGCGCCGGCGACGTCATCGTCTGGGACTGGGGCATCTGGGAGCCGGAGGCGCCGACGCTGGACCCCAGACCCTCGGTCGAGAAGGGTGAGCTCAAGTTCCGGCTCGACGGCCAGAAGCTCAAGGGTCGCTTCACGATCGTGCGCACCAGCCGTCGACCCGGTGCGGCGCCGAGCACCGCCTTCGAAGACGACGAGGCCGAGCAGTGGCTGCTCATCCACAAGCAGGACGAACACGCCGTCCCGGGCTGGGATGCGGAGGACCACCCGCAGAGCATCAAGACCGGGCGGACGAACGACGAGGTCAAGGCCGATCGCGCCGCCATCTGGGTCAGCGAAGCCCCGGCCGCGACGGCCGGCATCGACCTGACCGGCGCGAAGGCCGCACCCATGCCCAGCCGCATCGAGCCGATGCTCGCGACCCTGGCCGGCAAGCCGTTCAGCGATCCGGACTGGCTGTATGAGATCAAGTGGGACGGGTTTCGCGTGCAGGCGCTCGTTGACGGCGGGCGGGCCAGGATCCTGACCCGGAACCTGCACGACGCCGAGACCTACTTTCCAAGGCTGCTCAACCCGCCGCGCTGGATCGAGGCGAGCCAGGCCATCGTCGATGGCGAGGTCGTCGCGCTCGATGAGGACGGTCGGCCGGATTTCGGGCTCCTGCAGACCAAGCTCGGGGATAAGGAGGCGACGGGGCTCGTCTACCAGGCGTTCGACCTGCTGTATCTCGATGGTCGGTCGCTGCTGGACGTGCCGCTGGAGGATCGCAAGCGACTGCTCCGGAGCGTGCTCAAGGAGCATCCCCGAGTGCGTTTCGCGGCCCATGTCGAAGGGGAGGGGCTGGCGTTCTTCGAGGCGGCCAAGGATCTGGGCGTCGAGGGGATGGTCGCGAAATTGCGTCGCTCCCGGTACGAGCCGGGTCGGCGGACGAGCTCGTGGCTCAAGTTCAAGATCCGGCCGGAGCAGGAGCTCGTGGTCGGTGGCTGGACCCCGGGGAGTGGCAATGCGCGCGACCTGGGCGCCCTCGCGATCGGTGTCTACGAGGACGACAAGCTGCGCTTCGCCGGGAAGGTGGGGAGCGGGTTCACCGGCGCGATCCGGACGGAGTTGCTGCGGCGCCTCGGGCCGTTGGCCCAGGACGACCCGCCGTTCGATCCGGCGCCGCCCAAGGACTATCACGGCCGCTGGGGCGGGGACCTCAAGGACATCACGTGGGTCCGGCCTGAGCTCGTGATCCGGGCCGAGCTCGGCGGATGGACGCGCGACGGCAGCGTGCGCCAGGCCGCCTACAAGGGGATCGAGCCCGACCGCGACCCCAAGGACGTCACGCGCGAGACCGCGGTCACCACGGCCACTGCGGTCCGTGCCGCGGAATCGGCCGCGCCGGCCGGTCGCGCCGCCGGGCCGGCCATGGGCGCCGCCGCCCCGCCGCGCGCGCCTCGGACGCCTGCCGGTCGCCCCCGCGCGAATTCCTTCGAATCCATAGCTTCTGACCAGCCCGCCCCACGCTCCGGACGAGCGAAACCCGACCCTGGAATACCCTTCGAATCCGTAGCTTCGCCGGGAGGGGGAACCGCTTCGATGGCAGCAACCGCCGGGGCGACCCCCGATGAGCTCGCCGCGCTCGATGCGCTTGGCAAGGAAGGCACCTGGCGCGTCGGTGGCCACGAACTCAAGCTCACGAACCTTGGCAAGTCGCTCTTCGACGGCCGCGACGGCGACGGTCCTGCCGCCAAGCCCATCACCAAGCGCGAGCTGATCCGCTACTTCGCCCGCATCGCGCCGACGATGCTGCCGCATCTCGCCGATCGGCCGCTCAATCTCCAGCGCTTCCCGAACGGTGCCGCTGCCCCGGGTTTCTGGCAGAAGAACCTGCCGGATACGTCACCGACCTGGCTGACGAAGTGGCACGAGACCGGCGTCGACGGCCGCGTGGACCGCAACGCGAACGACCATCTGATCGCGGACCGGGTCGCGGCGCTGTGCTGGCTCGGCAACCAGGCGAGCTTCGAGATCCATGCCTGGACCGGCAAGCTGCCCGAACCGTGGCAGCCGACGTTCGCCTACATCGATATCGACCCCGGCGAGCAGACGACCTGGGAGGAGACGCTGGTCCTGGCCCGCCTGTACAGGACGGCGCTCGGCCATCTCGGCGTGCGCGGCTATCCCAAGACCACCGGCAAGCGCGGCATCCAGGTCTGGATCCCGATCGAGCACGGCCGCTACGACTTCTCGGAGACCAGCACCTGGGTCGAGCGCGTGAGCCGCGCCGTCGGCGCCACCGTGCCGGATCTCGTCTCATGGGAGTGGGCGAAGGGCGCACGCAAGGGCCGCGCGCGACTGGACTACACCCAGAACGCGAGCATCAAGACGCTCGTCGCGCCGTACAGCGTGCGGCCGGCGCCTGGCGCCCCGGTGTCCGCGCCGATCACCTGGGACGAACTCGACGACCCGAACCTTCGGCCGGACCGCTGGACGATCCGGGACATCGTCGAGCGCGTGGCCGACGTCGGCGACCTGTTCGCTCCCGCCCAGACCGACGCCCAGGTCCTCCCCGAGGTCTGACCCTCAGTACGGCCGCGTGATCCTCGGGAACATCAGGATGAACACGGTCGCGTCGATGACGTGTCGATCTATGGGTTGATCGACGAGTCGGGACCGAGGCGGTCGCCCCACAGCTCGGCGAGGCGGTCTCGGTTCCGCTGCTTGAGATCAGCGTAGATCTCGTCGATGTCATCGCGGTCGGCCCAGATGCCGGAGAAGGCTTGCAACGCAGCCTTGAATTCGACCGGGTCCTGCCTCGGACCCAGGTATCGGTCAACGGCCTCGCGGATGAGCGCCGAGCGGGTCGTGCCACGATGCCGGGCACGCCGATCCAGCTCGCGGGTCTGGCCTTCGGACAGGTAGATCTGGGTGCGTTCCATGACGCGCGGAAGGTACATCACGGCGCTGTACGTGACTAGCCCGGACGGCCGCGTGGCACGATGCGCGCATGACCGACGACATCACCCTGCGCAGCCCTGCGCCCGATGGCCTTCGAGACTGGGTCCAGCCCCTCTTCGATGCCTTCTCCGAGGAGTTCAGCGAGCCGCAGTTCGCCTCCGAAGCGCCGATGCACGACGTCTCGCGGCTCATCAATGCGTTCGACGGGGAGCGGCGTATCGGCAGTGCCGGCTCCTTCGCGTTCCGGCTCACCGTTCCCGGTGGCGAGGTGGCCGCGAGTGGCATCACCGCCGTCGGCGTCAACCCGGATCAGCGTCGACGCGGTGTGCTTCGAAGGATGATGACCTGGCTGCTCGATGACGCCCAGGCCCGCAGCGAGCCGGTGGCCGTGCTGTGGGCCTCGGAAGGGGCGATCTACCAGCGTTTCGGGTTCGGGTTCGGGACGCTGCAGGCCGGCTTCGACGTCGATCGCTCGCGGGTCGTCTTCCGTACGCCGTTGGCCCCGGACGACCGCGTGCGCGTGCGCATGATCGACGCCGACGAGGCCTTCGGGCTCTTTCCGCCGATCTGGGAGGCCATCCGGCAGTCGACGCCCGGCTCGCTCGACCGAACCGAGCTCAAGTGGCGGAACCACCAGCTGGCCGACGCCGAGTGGATGCGCGGCAGTGACGGCGTGAAGTACCGCGCCGTCCTGGAGGTCGATGGGGTTCCGCGCGGGTACGTCGTCTACCGGGTCCACAACGAGTGGGACGCGCGCGGCCCGCGAGGGGTCATCCTGGTCATGGAGCTGGTCGGCCTGGATCCGGAGGCGGAGCAACGGCTCTGGCAGTGGGTCGCGTCGATGGATCTCATCGCGACCGTGAAGCTGCGGCGCGGCCCGACGCCGCACCCGATGCTGTCGTGGGTCACCGAGCCGCGGCGCCTGGGCCTGACCCTGAGCGACGGCCTGTGGCTGCGGATCGTGGACCTCCCGGCCGCGCTCGCCGCGCGCACGTACGCGGGGGAGGGGACGCTCGTCCTCGAGGTGACGGACGCCCAGATCGAGTCGAACGCCGGCCGGTGGCAGCTCACCGTTCCGCCTCACGGCGCCGCGACCGTCAAGAGGACGACCGCCGAGCCCGACCTGTCCCTGGACATGGCGGCTTTGGCCTGCACGTACCTCGGCGCCCAACGATTCGCCGATCTATCTGCCGCCGGTCGCGTCCGCGAGGGCCGACCCGGAGCGCTGCAGGCCGCGGACATGTTGTTCATGCCGTCTATCACCCCGTTCTGCAACACGCTGTTCTAGGGCCCGGGACCTGCAGATCACCCACGTAGTGGTTGCAATTCACCCATGTGGTGGGTAATCTGCAGAGATGTACGCGCGCCATCTCGAGTCGCAGCTCCGCGCTGCACTCGCCGACACCCCGGTCGTGCTGGTCGTGGGCCCACGGCAGGTCGGCAAGAGCACGCTCGTTCAACAGGTCATCTCGGCTCGCCCGGATTCGACCTATCTGACCCTGGACGACCTGACCGTCCAGAGCGCGGCCCAGGCGGATCCGGCGGGATTCATCTCGGGTTTGGGCGGCACCGCGGCGATCGACGAGATCCAGCGCGCCCCGGAACTGCTGCTGGCGATCAAGGCCGCCGTCGACCGCGATCGCCGCCCCGGCCGGTTCGTGCTGACGGGATCCACCAACGTCCTCGCACTGCCGGCGATCAGCGATACCCTGACTGGTCGGATCCAGGTCATCAGGCTCCGACCCCTCTCCCAAGGCGAGCTGTCCGGAACCCAAGAGGCGTTCATCGACCGCGCCTTCGACCCCGCGGCCACCCTCTCTGCCAGCCCCGTGTCGCGGCCAGACGTCGTCGAGCGGATCGTCGCCGGCGGATACCCGGAGGCTGTGGCGCGCCGTGGCGACCGTCGAGCGGCCTGGTTCGAGTCGTACCTCACCACGATCGTGCAGCGCGACGTCCGGGATCTCTCCAGGATCGAGGACCTCGCCGCGCTGCCGCGCCTGCTCACGTTACTGGCGACCCGATCCGCGGGGCTCCTCAACGTCGCGGACGTTTCGAGATCGCTTGGCATGCCGCTGACCACCGTGCAGCGCTACCTGGCGATCCTCGAGGCGATCATGCTCGTGGAGCCGATCCCGGCCTGGACGGCGAACCTGGGTCGCAGGCTGATCCGCGCGCCGAAGGTCGGTCTCGTGGACAGCGGACTCGTCGCCCACCTCCAGGGGATGACCGCGACGCGCCTGCTGGCCGATCCCGACCGGCTCGGGCCGCTCCTGGAGTCCTTCGTGATCGAAGAACTGCGGCGGCAATCGACCTGGAGGACGTCGCCGCCAGGGCTGTTCCACTACCGCGATGCTTCCGGGCAGGAAGTCGACGCCGTCCTGGAGCAGCGCGACGGGACCATCGTCGGTATCGAGGTCAAGGCGTCGGCCACGATCGTGCCCGCGGATACCCGAGGCCTTCGCGCGCTGCGAACCGCGACGGGTGACCGGTTCGTCCGCGGGATCGTCCTCTACAGCGGTGATGCCGTCGTGCCGCTCGGGGATCGACTGGTGGCCCTGCCGATCTCGGCTCTCTGGTCGGCGTGAAGGCGATGCATAGCTTGTGGTTGCGCCAGCTGACCGGCCTGCTGGCTCTGGCCCTCGCCCTCCTCGTGAGCGGGTGTGGGATCGGGTCGCCAAGCGCAGCACCGACGCCGGTCACGTTCGAAGTACCGCAGTTCATTGGGTCCACCTGCGACGAGATCGCGGACCAGCTGGGTCCGGTCGCCGGCGCGATGCTGCTGGCCGTCATCCGAGGGCCGGAGGCGGTCCAGGGCGAGTCGCGGTCGGTGCTCCTGCCGCGGGTCATGAACGGCCTGGCCCTAAGTGCCCGCGACCGGATGGCCACCCTCGGGATCACGGCCGACTGCACCATGCCCGCCTTCCTGCAACGCGCCGAGCGGGGCTTCTCCGATGAGCTTCGCTCGACCATCGGCGCGGTCGATTACGACGGCAACCCGGTCATCGACTACCAGGCATGGCTGCTCGAGTTCTCGAACATGCTGGTGTTCGTCGGCGTGGGCGAGGGCGGGTAGTGGCGGCATGGGCGCGAGCGTCGTGGGCCTGCAACCGCTCCGTGCCCGAAATCGATCGCGTGGCCTCGGGCGAGTCGCCGTACTGCCTGACCTGCGGGTCGAACCTGCCGCATCCAATCGATGTCTGCGGCGGCTGCGGCCACCTCGTCGCGTTTCACGGCCGAGATACGGAGGGCTGCGGACGGATCTTCGCCGCCGGGTGGTGCGCCTGCCGGCGCGCCTTCAGCCGACCGGCCGCGGAGTACGTCCGCTACGCCTGACGAGCGCGATTTCGGGGATCGACGATCTCGACCGATCTGATCATGCTGCCGCGCATGAGTGCTGCCGAGTCCAACACGCTCGATCGAATCCTCAAGCTCCACGAGGACGAGCTCATCGAAGAGACCATGTCCGAGCTCCCCGACTTCATCCTGGAGCGGCGCCCTCGGGTGATGTTCGAGAACACCGGCATGAGCCTCGGTCGGTGGCTGATGTTCGGTCGGCCGCCGCGCGTCGACTGGCTCGAACTGAGCCACCTCAGCTACTACCTGCTTACCGAGCGCTACGTGGACGGCGACGCGGCGTAGGCGACCATTTGATCTTCCGTCACCAGATCGCCGATCATGGCGACTCAAAGGAGTCGTCGTGTCGATCCCGACCTTTCAGGAAGTCATGCGCCCATGGCTTGAGCTCGCCTCAGACGGCAGAGAGCACGCCCTCCAGGAAGTCATCGGTTCCCTTGCGGACAAGTCGATGCTCTCGCCCGAAGAGCGCGCCGAGATGCTGCCGAGCGGCTTTCAGGGAACCTTCACGAATCGGGTGGCCTGGGCCGCGACGCACCTCCAGAAGGCGCGGGCGCTGGAACGCGTTGGGAGAGGCCGTTACCGAATCACCGAGCGCGGCAAGGCGCTCCTCGCCGAGCAGGGTCCCGTCACCACCGCGCGGCTGATGCAGTTTGCCGAGTACCAAGAGTTCAAGGCGCGCGGTAAGGAATCCGCCCCCAGTACGACCGCCCTTGAGGACACCACGCCCGCTGAGGCGATCGACTCCGCAATTCAGGCAGTCCGCGGTGCCGTGGCAACGGAGCTTCTGGACCGGATCAAGGCATCGCCGCCGGACTTCTTCGAGCGGCTTGTCGTCGACCTGTTGCTCAAAATGGGATACGGCGGGAGCCGTCGCGACGCTGGCCAGGCGGTTGGCAAGTCCGGCGATGGCGGCATCGACGGTGTCATCAAGGAGGATCGACTCGGGCTCGACGCGGTATACATCCAGGCGAAACGCTGGGAAGGCTCGGTCGGTGCACCCGTGGTTCGAGAGTTCGCGGGAACGTTGGACTTCCACAAGGCCAACAAGGGCGTTCTCATAACAACCTCTACATTCACGTCAGATGCCAAAGTGTTCACCCAGTCGATTGGGAAGCGGATCGTCCTCATCGATGGCGTCCTGCTGGCCGAGTTGATGATCGATAACGAGGTTGGTGTCATAACTGAGTCCACATATCGACTTGTGCGGGTCGACCAGGGCTTCTTCGAGCCGGAGTAGGGACGTGAAGTTCGTGCTCCTGACGTCGAGGCCGGACAGTCCATACGCGGACACGCCGACGTCCTACGAATACCCATCTCGATATCGGCGGTTTCTCGCTCCGCTCGAGTCCGGCGAACCGATGATCGCGATCATGTACGAGCCCCGATCTGGTGGCCGCGGACGAATGTCATACGTCGGATGGGCCGCCCTTCGTGGCGTTCCAGTCCGGAGTCCTCGAAGCACATCAGGTGGGCAGCCGCTTTGGGAAGTCCACTATGTCGATCGGGTTCAGGAGTTCCCGAATCCTGTGCCGCGCGACTATCTGGGATCTCCGGTGGAGCGATGGCTTCGGGACATGGCGCCCGAGAACCGCAATGTGCTGTCATCCGGTGCTTCCGTTCGGTTCCTGGAGGAGGACGAGGGCCGTATGATCCTCGAACTTGGACACGCAGGACAGCTCGGACCTGTTCTCGACTACCCAACAGATCCACTGCCTCCGGATCTTCTCGTCGCCGAACGCACCCGCCGTGTCGTCGATGCCGTGGCTCGAGATGCGCGGTTCCGTCGTCAGGTCATGGCCGCGTATCAATACCGATGCGCAGTCACCGGACTGTCGGTCGGGTCGATCCCGGAAGGGCGCGCCACGCGCCTGCTCGACGCGGCCCACATCCGACCTGTTGGAGCAAATGGCTCGGATTCCGTCACGAATGGGCTGTCGCTCACGCCGACCGTTCATCGCCTCTTCGATGAGGGGCTCGTTTCGGCTCGGTGGGCTGGCACCGCTCTCGAGCTGGTCCGGTCGCCGCGCCTTGAGCCTGAGATGGTGGAGGCACCCGAACGAGGCACGGTCATACGCCTCGAGACCGGTGCCAACCTGGTTCTTCCATCTGATCCGAGCCAGTGGCCGAGCGCCGAGCAAATCCGGTTCCACCAGAGGAACGTCTTTAAGGGGCCCGAGTCGCTCGTGTCGTAGGTCGCTCCATGGCGACTTTGACGGGTTAGGTCCCAATCGAGCGCCAAAGCGCCAAAGTCGACAGGTCGATGACGGATTAGCGGCCCTATCCGAGCGCCAGCACGCCGAGCAGCCGCTCCCCGGTGGACTGGCCCAGGCCGGCGGGGGACAGGGTGACCGACACGTCGTCGCGGTTCGGCCAGTTGGGGTCGTAGAGGCGGAGCGTGATGGTGCCGCTCGCGGGGTCGATGGCGTAGCCGTACGCGAGGACCTGGTGGCTGTCGGTGAGGCGCCACGGGCTCCAGCCCTGGTGGCGCACCAGGCCGGTGAGGGCCAGCGCCCCGGCATCGATCTGCGCGCGGATGCGTGGCCATTCGACCGCCAGCGTCCGCTCCTTCGCCCACGCGGGGCCGCGCAGGCCCATCCACCAGAAGCGCAGCGGGCCGCGCAGCCAGTCGAGCGACTGGATCTGGCGCCGGACGATGGCCCGGAACAGCGGCGAGCCGTTGTCTGGCGCGACCGCATCCGCGGGGATCGGCAGGCCCGCCTCGAATCGCTCGCGCACGAGCCAGCTCATGCCCCCGCACAGGCCCGCGGCCGCGTCGCCGATGCCCACCCAGCGCGGGTCGATGAACCCGAGTTTGAGGGTCGGCCCCGCCGGGAATCGGTTGGCGAAGTGCAGCCCGTGGACGCTCGGCATGAAGCCCGGAACGGCGTTCTCCTGGGTCATGGAACGCATCCTAGCGGTTGACACATCATGATGGCGCGGTATCATGACCGACTATGAGAACCGTGACGGCTATGGACATGCGCAAGCGGCTGGGCGAGATCCTCGATGCGGCGTCGGCCGGCGAGAAGATCCTGATCGAACGCGACCACAAGCCCCTCGCCTTCCTGGTGTCGTACGAAGAGGGCATGCGGACGGCCGCGCGAGACGAGAAGAAGATCAAGCGTCAACTGGAGGCCCTCGACGAGATGGTCGAGTTCGGGAAGGCGTGGCGGCGGAAGCACCCCCCGCAGCCTGGCGACTTGTCGGCTGCAGAGTGGATCCGCTGGGACCGGGACCATCGCGATGACGAGAAGTGGGAGCGCAGCTTCGGACCGGAGGCCCGCGCGGCGCGTGAGGCCAAGTCGCCCCAGTCGGAGGACGAGAAGCAATGAGCGACCGGCCGGTGGTGATCGACGGTTCTGTTGCCATCTGTCTGTTACTTGGCGAAGCCCAGGCTCCGATCGTCGAGCAGGCTCTTGGGGACTGGGTGTCGGAGGAGCGTCCGCTCGTCGTGCCGGCGCACTTCTGGCTCGAGGTCGTCAATCGCCTGAGCCGCGAGCCGCTGATGACCGGCGTTGACGTGCTTGCGTCCATCCACCGCCTGGATACGTTTGGTCTTGAGACAGTCGAACTGGGACGCCCGATGCTCCTGCAGGTGATCGACCGGGTCGAGCGGTTTCGTCTCACGGCGTATGACGCGATGTACCTCGCGGTCGCGGAGTACCTTGACGCGGAGCTAGCGACCCTCGATCGCGCATTGATCACGGCGGCCGGCCGACAGGCGATCAACTTCAGCGACGGACACCGGCTGCACGAGCCAACGGCTGTGTACGAGCACGAGGTGACGTGGCCGCGCTACAAGGAGGCCTCCGCCTACCTGGCGAAGCTGCGAGCCGAGACGCTGGCGGCGCGCCAGGCCTAGGACCGGCCCTCACCCTCCGCCGTGCCCGGACCGCGGCGGTAGACCCGCAACTCCATGACGTCCGGGTTGTGCCACTCCAGCGAGTACAGGACTCGCCGGCCCCCGTTGTCGACGTCCACCTGTTGGAGGTGCTGGAGGAGCGTGCCCGGCGCGACCTCCAGGACGACGGCGAGATCCACGTCCGCACTGGCCGGCGCGACGATCGCCTCCGCGTGGCGGACGGGATGGCCGCGTGCCGCGAGGAGCGCGTAGATGGACCCGCCAAGGGCTTCGCGGTCGCGTGCCGCATCCACGATGGAGGCCGGCATCCGGTCCACCGAGTAGACGGCCGGCCGATCATCCGCCGTCCGGACGCGCCGGAGCTCCACGACCGGCTCGCCGCGTTCAAGGAACAGCCGTTCGGCAACGAGGTCGGACGCCGGGACGGTGGCGAGGCCCAGGATGCGCCGCCCGGCCCGGACGCCGGTCGACTCGAGATACGACGTGTACGAGAAGTTCGTGTCGAGCGAGTTGCGCAGCAGGGGTCGCGCGGTGACGAACGTGCCGGAGCCCTGCCGGCGCGAGAGATAGCCTTCCTCGACCAGCCCGCGGACGGCCTCGCGGATCGTCGCCCGGCTGACCTGGTACTGCTCGGCCAGGGCGTCCTCGTTGGGCAGCTTGTCGCCCGGCGGCCACGTCCCGGTGATGACCGCCCGGCGGAGCCCGTCGCGGACCATGTCGGCCAGGAGGGGTCGGCCGCCGGTCGCGCGCACCGTCACGCGCCGCCGTCCTCGGGGGTCATCGCCACCCCGGCCACGGCCGCATCGCCGGCGACCGCGGCGCTCGGGCCACCGCGGCGCTGGCCGCGCCGGTAGACCACGCCCGCGGCCACCATCGCGAGCACGGTCACCCCCAGCAGGACCGTCGCGATGGCGTTGACCTCCGGGTTGACGCCGCGCCGGATCGACGCGAACAGGTAGATCGGCACGGTCTGGTCCTGGCCGCTCGTGAAGAACGCGATGATGAAGTCGTCGAAGCTGAAGGTGAAGGCGAGCAGCGCACCGGAGACGATCGCCGGCAGCAGTTGGGGAAGGGTCACCTGCACGAAGGTACGCCATGGCGTCGCGTACAGGTCTTCCGACGCTTCGATGAGGCTGCGGTCCATGCCCCGCACCCGGGTCCGGACCAGCACGTTGACGATGGCCATCGTGAACAGGGTATGCGCCGCGATGACACTCGGCGCCCCAAGGCCAAGGTGGGGAGCATCTGGCCCGCCGAGGTACGCCAGCCACGGGTTGAGCCAGTCGAACGCAGTCACCAGGAAGATGAGCGTCGCGATCCCGATGACGATGCCCGGCACGATGATGGCCATGTATGTCAGCAGCTCGAACAGCGCCCGGACGCGCGGGCGCAGGCGGTCCATGGCGAGCGCCGACGCGGTGCCCATGAGGGTGGCCAGGACGGCCGTGGTCGCGGCGATGGTCAGGCTGGTTCGCAGCGCGTTCATGAGGAAGCGGTCCGACCAGGCCGAGGCGTACCACTGGGTGGAGAAGCCGGTCAGCTCCGTGACGTGGCGGCCCGCATTGAAGCTGTAGATCACCACCACGATGATGGGCAGGAACAGGAAGGCGTAGACGAGACCGGTGTAGATCCGGGTTGCCCGCTCGCCGAGGCGTTCCAGGCGCGCGGCCCGGCGGCCGGCTCGCACGTCGACAAGGACCGACGGCGTCGTCACAGCAGGCTCGTCTCTCGACCGGCCCTGACCAGTCGCCGCGAGACGGCCAGATAGCCCGCGACCAGGACGATCATCCCGGCCACGAAGATCGACGCCAGGGCCGATCCGAACGGCCAGTTGCGGCTCTGGAGGAACAGGTCGGCCAGGGCGTTGCCCAGGAAGTAGGTCTTGCCGCCGCCGAGCAGGATCGGGATGAGGTACTCGCCCATGATCGGGATGAACACGAGGACCACCCCGGACAGGATGCCGGGCGCGGCCAGTGGCAGGACGATCTGGCGCAGGGTGGCGATCGGCCCGGCGCCAAGGTCGCGCGACGCCTCCATGAACGAGCGGTCGAGCCGCTCCAGGCTCACGTAGATGGGCAGGACCATCAGGGGCAGGTAGTTGTAGACGATGCCCAGCGACACGGCGAATGGCGTGTTCAGCAGCTGGATCTCCCCGAAGCCGATCCAGCCCAGGATCCGCGGCACGCCGTTGGACCCGAGCAGCGTCATCCAGGCGTAGGTTCGGATCAAGAAGCTGGTCCAGAACGGGACGACGACCAGCGCCACGAGGACGAGCTTCCAGCTGCCCCGCACCTTGAGGGCCAGGGTGTAGGCGACGGGGAACGCCACGAGCAGGCAGATGACCGTGTTCAGCGCGGCCAACCCGAGCGTGTTGGTCAGCGGCGTGAACCGGGTCGAGAGGTTGGCGTACTGATCCAACGTGAACCCCGGGGTGTAGCCGCCGTTGGGCGATCGTTCGCCGACCGACATGACGACGAGGACGATGAGCGGCGCGATGAGGAAGCCCACGTACCACAGCACGGTGGGCAGGGCGAGCAGGGCGGCGACGCGTCGTCGCGGACGGTCACGCGCCGCCCCACTCGCCGATGACATCTCAGGCAGACGCCTTGATCCGGGCCCAGGCCTCCGCGCGCTCCGCGCTGTTGTACGTCGCGTTCACGGCGTACTCCAGTTTTGCCAGCGCATCGGCCGGGGGATAGATGACCACGTTGTCCTTGACCTCGGGGCTGAGCAGCGCCGTGGCCTTGTCGTTGGCGTGCGGGAAGAGGCAGAACTCGGTCTCGGCCGCTGCCTGCTCCGGCTGGGTGATGTAGTCGAGGAAGGCGTAGGCGGCATCACGATGCGGCGCATCGGCGGCGATGGTGAAGCTGTCGATCCAGAGCTCGCCGCCATCGGTGGCGACGACGTACTTCGCGTCCTCGTTGTCCCGGCCGACCTGCACGCCATCGCCGGTCCAGGCCACGGACAGCCAGGTGTCCAGCGCCCGGAGCGGCGGCTGGACGTCGGACGAGATGGCGAACAGCTTGGGCTTGAGGGCCGTGAGCATCGCCTCGACCGCGGCCATCTCGGTCGGGTCGATCGTGTTCAGCGAGTAGCCCATGGCCACGGCCGCCGAGCCGAACGAGCTGATCTGGTGATCGACGATGAGGGTCTTGCCTTCGTAGGTCGTGCCGGCCACCTCGAAGAACTGCTTCCACGTGGAGACACCGCCCGGTACCTTCGACTCGCGGTACGCGATGCCGGTCGTCCCCCAGTTCTTGGGGATCGAGTAGGTGTTGCCCTTGTCGAAGGCCTGGTCCATGAACAAGGCGTTCCAATCCGCCTTCACGAAGCTCGGCAGCTTGGCGTAGTCGATCGGCTCGATGAGCTTGTCCGCCACCCAGCCTTCGATGGCGTAGTTCGAGGGTACGACGACGTCGATGCCGGAGTTGCCGGCCCGGATCTTGGCCTCCATCTCCTCGGTCGAGCCATACACGCCGACGTTGATGGCCACGCCGGTCTGCTCGGTGAACGCGTCGAGCACGTCCTGACTGTGGTAGTTCGGCCACGTCGCGAGGTTGAGGGTGTCCCCGAGCTGGCCGCCGGCGCCCGAGCTGGGCGCGGCAGACGTTCCGGCCGAACCCCCGGTCGATGGCGCGCATGCTGCCAGGGCGAGGGCCCCAAGGCCGACGCCCGTCCCCGCCAGGAACCGCCGTCGCGAGATGCGTCGCTCGATCGCGAGGCGGGTGATCGAAGCGGGATCTCGCCCCTGATCGCGTCCGTTCGTCATCGTTGCTCCTCCTGCGTCGGGCTCGTGGCCCGCTCCTGCCCTATCGAATGGTCGGTCGGTGGGTCGTCTAGGCGCCGTCAGCGACCACCTCCCTTCCGGCCGCGCGCGTCATCGCGATGGCGCACTCGACCTGGTCGCGGACCGACGGGCCGGCCGGTAGCCGGCCCTCGAAGATGGCGCCGCCGATGGTGTATGCCCAGGCGCCCGCGGCCGCCAGGGCGTTGATCCGCGCCGCGGAGTCCACGCTTCCGGCGGCGATGACCGGCCCGCTCGACGCGTCCACGACCGCCCGGACGAGGGCCGGGACATCGCCGTCCCAGCGATAGGCCAGCAGGTCCAGGCCGTGGACACCGGGTCGAGCGGAGAGCTGCCGTGCGCTGTCGGCGATCGACTCGATCGTGCCCTCCAGCACGCTCGGGTGGCCGACGATCCGCCCCGGGAACGGGCAGTAGCGCGGCCGCCCGGCACTGCCCGGCGGTCCGACCTGGTCGAGCAGGTTGAGCGCCTCGTCGGGGTGCGTCCCGCCCAGCAACCAGTCCACGCCGATCTCCAGGGCGGCGGCCACGGACCGCAGCTCGTCCTCGGCGTGCTCCGAGACGACCTCGAGGAAGACCTCGCGACCGTCGGCGCGCATCGCCTGCGCGAGGTCGCGCAGCGCCGCCGTCGGGAGGCCGATGTCCTTGAAGCCTACGTAGTGCAGGTCCGTGTCGCGGATCTGGTCGTACACCGCCAGCGCGTCCGGGACGGTCTGGTCGTTGCGCGTGAGCATGAAGATGAACTCGAACACGGGGCCTCTCAGTTGGTCGTTCTGGTGGGCAGGATCCCGGCGACCGTCGCCAGGACGAAGTCAGGCGTGACCGGGGAGGTTCGCAGGGCGTCGGCGTCGGTCGCGCCGGTCAGGACCAGCGCGGAGGCCATGCCGACCTCCTGCGCCATGCGGACGTCGGTCAGCAAGCGGTCGCCGACGAGGACCGTGTCGTCGGCGGTCAGGTCCAGGCGCTCCAACAAGGTCGCCGCCATGTGCGTCGATGGCTTGCCGACGATCGCCTCCGCGCGGACGCCGGTGCAGGCCTCGACGGCGGCCAGCATCGCGGCACAATCGGGGAGGTCGCCGTCCGGCAGCGGACAGAACGGATCGGGGTTGGTGGCGACGAGGCGGGCGCCATTGCGGATCGCCCGGAACGCCGCGACCAGCTTCGCGTAGTCGAACGTGCGGTCCCACGAGACGACGACGACGTCGGCGGTCTCGGGCTCGTCGAGCGATACGGTGGAGAAGCCGGCCTCGATCAACAGGTCGCCGATAAGCGGCTCCGCGATCGCCAGGATCCGTGCGCCCGGCGCGGCTGCGCGGAGGTAGCGCACGAGCGAGTCGGTGGACGAGACCACCTCACGGTCATCGGCGGGAATCCCCAGATCGCGGAGCTTGGCCGCGTACGCGGACGGGCGCTCCAGCGGCTTGTTGGTCAGGAACGCGAGCCGCGCTCCGTGATCACGGATGGCGGCCACGGTCTCGGCGGCACCGGGGAGCACCTGGCTCCCAAGGTAAAGCGTGCCATCCAGGTCGAAGACGTAGCCCCCGAACCACTGCCCAGGCCGGCGGACCAGCGCGTCCCCAGGCCCGGCGGCGGCCGTCATCGGACGGCTCCGGCGCGACCCAGGATGCCCGACCGCTCCAGCAGGGCATCGACCTCGGGGTCGCTCCACGCACCCCCGAAGAATCGAAGGTCCGCCACGGTGAACCGGTCGCGCATGAACGGCAGCGCCCGGAGCGCCCAGCGCGTGACATCGGGCGCGGCGGGCGGCTCCAGATCGGCGATCTCCGCTGGGGCACCCGCTCGCTGCAGCGCATCGCGGAGGACGTCCGGTGACGCCACCAACTCCCGCAGCGCGGCACGGTGTCGATCCCAATCGGCGGCGAACGCTGCCACGCGATCACGCTGCTCCGACCAGCGTGCCACCTTGGCACGGACATCCCGCCAACACTCGTCGGCCATCCGGCCGCTCGGATCGATGGGATCGAAGGCGGCGTGCACCCGGCGCTCGACCGCGTCGGCGGGCGGGAACGCCGCATCGGAGGCGAGGGTCGTCGGGTCCAGGTGGTCCAGGGTGTCGTGCCAGATCGTCGCCGCAAGGACGCAGGCCAGCCCGACCTGCGCGCCATGGAACGCCAGCGGGCGGTTCGCAGCCCCGGCGGCCATGTCGAGCAGGTGGCTGAGCAGATGCTCGGTCCCGGAGAGGGGCGCCGTTCGCCCGGCTACGCCCATGGCGATCCCGGTCAGAGTCATGCGCCTCGCGAGCTCGTCTAGTTGCTCGGGGTCGCTGACGCGGACACGGTCGGCACCGGCGAGCAGCGCCTCGGCACCGTCACGGAAGAGATCGACGACGCCGCGGTCGTAGCCGTCGTCCATCCCGATGGCCGTCGCGAGGTACCAGTCAGCCGGGGCGGTGAACATGCTGCACAGCTCCCCGAAGCCGGCCCGGTTCATGGCTGCGGGGGCGTCGGCGATGACGGCCAGGTCCACGATCAGGGCATCCGGCCAGCGTGACGGCACCGTGCGTTTGACCCCGTCGCGGAGCAGGACAGCCATGTCGTCCGAGAAGGCATTGACCGATACGGCCGTCTGGACGACGACGAACGGGATGTCGCCCGCCCGCATCGAGGCATCCTTGGCGATGTCGGTGATCGTCCCCGAGCCGACGGCGACCACGCATCCGGCGCCGGCGATCGCGCGGTCGGCTTGAGCCAGGGCGGCCCCGTCCGCGTGCAGTTCTGCGCCATCGGCCTCGATGACCGCGACGCGGGTATCGAAGTGGGCCGATAGGTCGGCGACGACCCGGGCCTTCAGGTCCTCCCCGGACCGGCGCATCGCGGTCGTGTCCACGATGACAACGACCGGCCCGGCGGCCCGGAGGTCGCGGACGACAGCGACGAGGTGATCCAGGGCGTCCGGCCCGATCTGGACGCGATCCAGGCCGATCGGTCGACGGCGCGGGTCGGCTTCGCCATCGGCCGCAAGCCGCACGCGCAGGGCGTCGATGTCGGTCGGATCGGGGAGTGATGGACCTCCGGCCAGGCGTGCGCTCGCGGTCATGCGGGCGGTGCGCCGTCGTCGGTAGCGGCGAAGGTCGGTTCGACGGCGTCGAACAGGTCCCGATACCGGCCATAGGCCTCGGCGTAGGCCCCCGTGGTGGCCGGGTCGGGGTCATAGGCACGTTCGTCGAGTTCGACACAGCGATCCACAGCTTCATCAAGGTCGCGAACGATCCCGGCGTCGACGGCGGCGAGCATCGCCGCTCCCAGGGCCGTGGCTTCATCGGTGGCGATGGTGCGGACGGTGTGCCCTGTCACGTCGGCCTTCATCTGGACCCACAGGCTGCTCCGTGCACCGCCGCCGACGACCCGGATCTCGTCGCCGACCAGGCTCATGTCCGCGAGGCGATCGACGATGTCGCGCAGGGCGAAGGTGCATCCCTCGAGCAGGGCGCGGAACAGATGTGGTCGTCCGTGATTGAGCGACAGGCCCGCGAACACGCCGCGGGCCGCGTCGTTCCAGCGCGGTGCCGTGGCCCCGGAAAGCGTCGGCAGGAAGGTCACGCCGTCGGCGCCGGGCCGCGTGTTCGCGGCGGCCTCGTCATCCATGAGCGCTGGGTCCGCTCCGCCGCCGATCGCATCCCGGAACCAGCTCACGCTCCCGCCCGAGACGAAGCCCGGGTTCTCGACCAGCCAGACGCGCGGATCGGCGTGCCCGTGGGTCTCCACGAGCCCGGTGGCATCGATGACGGGGGTCGCCGCGGCGACGCCGACGGGCTCGGCGGTGCCGGTGATGTCCACGACGATGCCCGGCCGGATGCCACCGGCCCCCAGGCACGCTCCGTGCTCGTCGCCGGTTCCGACCACGACTCGTGTCGCCGTCGTCAGGCCGAGCGACGCCGCGGCAGCCGGACGGAGCAGGCCCGCGACATCGGCAGCGGCCCGGATCTCCCCAAGCGCGGTGGCCTCAAGGCCCGTCGCCTCGAGCAGTTCCGGCGACCAGTGGCGGGTCGTCACGTCGTAGAGCAACGTGGACGAGGCGTTGGCATGGTCCAGCACACGCTCACCGGTCATCCAGGCAACGAGCGCGCTGCCGGGGAGGAGGAGTCCGGCAGCGCGCTCGAAGATGTCGGGATGATGCTCCCGTAGCCAGAGGATCTTGGGCGCCACATGCGAGGCGTCCAGGTTGAGTCCGGTCAGCGCGCGGATCCGAACCGGGTCCATGCTGTCGCGGAGAGCCTGACTCTGGGCAGCGGCCCGGCGGTCGAGCCAGATGATCGCCGGCGCGAGCGCCTCGCCGTCCTGGTCGACGGGCACGAGGCCATCGACCTGTGACGCAAGCCCGAGCGTCGCGACGTCGCGCGCTGCCACCCTCCCATCGACAAGGAGGCGGCGGATGACCGAGCCCAAGGCAGCTCGCCAGTCCTCTGTGTCCTGCTGTGCCCACGCTGGGTGGGGATAGTCGACCGGGTATGAGGCGCTGGCCTGGGCGACGACGCGACCATCGGGGTCGAGAAGGATGCCCTTGAGGCTCTGGGATCCGACATCGCAGCCGATCGCGTACATCCGGCGGTCGTCCTCCCGCTCGACGACCAGTCATCAGTCGTCTGATGAATCGACAGGATACGGACGCGCAGGCTGAAGTCAATGCCGCGATCAGGATGGCGACGCGCTGTGTTCCGGCGCCGAATGTGCAGGCGCGGGCTACGTGCTCGGCGCGATCTCCACGATCTCCGGGGTACGAACGGTGACCCGGATGATCGTCGGGGCCAGGCCTGCGGCCACGATCGAGCCGTCTTCCGGGGTCACGATGTCCAGGATCAGCAGGTAGTCGCCCTCGACGGTGGGCGCGATCACCGCGAGCCCGGCCGGGACCAGGGCGCCTGGCTCCAGACCGGCGGGCAGATCGGCGCCAGCCGTTGCGATCGCGGCCGCGGCCAGGGCGAGGGCGCTGACATCGCCCAGGGCCACCCACTGGCCGGTCAGTCGAGCGGCGGTGGCGGGGGCGAACGATTCCGGATCCTTGGTGTCGTCGATCGCGCCGTAGCCCCACGCCCGGGCGCCGAGGTTGGCGACCCACAGGTCGAGCTGCGACGCGGCTCCGGGGGCGACCTCCGCCCATGACGGCGCGACGATCTGCGCATCCAGGTCGCCGGTCACGCGGACGATGAGCGCGGGAAGTAGCGCCTGGGTCGCAGCGTCGAACGCGACGCCGTCCTTGTCATGCAGCGTGACGGTCAGCCGATAGCGACCGGGCGCCGTCGGCGCGGCCAGGCCGAACGCCATCGCGGTCTTGGCCAACTTGACCTTCACGGGCTCGATGACGTCGCCGAGTCGCTCCGGCGTCACGAGGCCAAGGTCCGGGGGTCCGCTGTCGACCAGGGCTTCGGCGGCCGGGGCGATCTCGGCGGCCGGGTCAGCCGACACCGGGTCGAGAGCATCCCAGCGCGCACTCG
>JBPPMZ010000013.1:0-12836 GCA_051306295.1 Candidatus Limnocylindrales bacterium | reverse complement strand
GAGCCGTCGGTCGAACCGCCATCCATCACGACGTGTTCGACATCCGGGTAGGTCTGGCGCTCGACTGATCGAAGGTTGTCCTCGAGCCAGCGTGCTTGACCAAAGGACGGCGTCAGGACCGAGACGAGCGGCGTCACGGTTCACGCGCCTCGTGGACATTCGTCGTCGACGCACGAATCACGCCAAACCTGGAGCCCGCCGAACGGACGACGGGTCCTGCCTCGAACGCTTGGCTATCGTTCACCAGTTGTTGACTACTCACCTTCCCTATCGTGCCTCGCCCGATCGCGACGCCCAGGACCAACCAGCTTCCGACGATACCAGCACGGGCCGGTTCGATCGACAGCCCGACCAACACGACGACGACCGCGACCAGCATCGCGCGGGACGCAAGGGACGGCGCGGAGCGCCAGTGAACGAACGGCACCCAGATCGCCAGCGCATGAAACGCCACGATCAGGATGAATGCGAACAAGCCCCCGCCGACCAGTGTCGACAGGAAGAAGTTGTGAACGGCGCTGTCGGCTGGCGCGTACTCCTGGAGTCCAAGGCTCCGGGCTGCCTCCAGGTAGAACTCGCCCTCAGGCACTCCCATCAAGAAGCGCGCAGGATCGGCAAGGATGCTCTCGATCGTATACAGACCGATCCCACTGCGCAGCCCGGAACTGAGTTGGTCCGCGGTGATGAGCCACGCGGCCACCACAAACAGCGCAGCGCCGAGCGCGATCGCCACGCCGATCCGGTAGCGGCCCGGTACGGCAAGCAGCCCGGCAAGCGCGATGGCGATGGCGATCTGCAGGAGCATCCCGCGACCCTGGAAGATGAGCAAGGACGCCAGCCCGACGAGGCCGATCGCGAGGATCCCAAACAGCCGGTCGACGCGGCTCGAATGGCGGTCAAACACGTGAACGCTCAGGAACGGTACACACAAGGGAACGAGCAGGGAAACGGCGTCAACCGGCACATCGAGGCCGTATGTCCGCATGAACGGACTCGTGAATCCGAGCAGGTTCCGCGCCGGTTCGTAACGTAGCGTGGTCGGGGCCATCCCCAGGTTGACGAGGATTCCTGCGGTTGCCAGCACCATGAGCGCCCCGAACGCACCGAGGGCGATCGCTCGCAACGCGCCGGGGTGTCGAGCGACCGCCATGCCAGCCACGGCTACGAGCACGAAGCTGGCCATCGTCACCGAACTGCGGAGGACCTGCCCCAGCGGGTCGTGGAGCGCTCGCAGGGGGTACATCAGTAGCCAACCGAGCAGGAGCGCCGTCGCGACCTGGGTCACGCGTGACGTCCGGAGCATCGATCTATAGGAGGAGACGCTCGTCAGCAGCAGGACCACCAGGAGGATGTTCCCCACCGACACCGTGGTGACGGGCGTCCGCAACTCGAATGCCTCCAGTGGCTGGGCGAGCACGAACAACCCGACAAGCACATCGGGTCGGCGTGACCCGATGGCGTGCAGGAACGGGATCGAACCGACCGTCACGACCAGGATGGCGAGGTCCAGGCGTCCCGACATCACCGCCACGGCCCCCGCTGCCGCCCCGGCGATGGCGGATCCGAGGTTGACGTGCCTCGATCGCGGAGGTGTCGGCGCACGCGGGTCGGTGGCGGACGTGGTCACCTACGCCTCCTGTCCGTGGACCGGTCCACCACGGGGCGACTGTGGACGCCCTCGGAAGAGACCAGACGCGCGGGCGCCGAGGAGCAGTACGACAGCGACCGGCACCTCTCGAAGGGTGGCTGTGATGGCCGCACCGTCGGCCCCCAGGGACGGGACGAGCACGATGGTGAGGAGTACCGCCGTCAACGCCGCTGCCCCGATCGCCGCGGTGACGTGATACGGCCGACGGCGGGCATTCACGGCAGCGGCCAGGACGCTATTGAAGGCGATGAGCGGGACGGACCAGACGATGATCCGAATCGGACTGACCGCATCGCGGTAGGACTCGCCCAGCACGGCGGGCACGAGGTCTGGCGCGACCAGCCACACGACGCTGGCGAGCGACAGTGACGCGACGACGGCGGCGATGGTGATCTTCGCCCATGTCGCCCGGGAGGCCGACGCTGTGCCGATCTCTTCCGCGTGGAGTCGGGCAAGGATCGGCAGCGTCACCGGGCCTGCCGCCGCAGCAAACAGCAGGAGCGCGTCCTGGATCCGGCTCGCTGGGGCATATGCTGCGACGACGCTGGCACTGGAGATGGCGGCGACGATCAGCACATCGAAGCGGTTGTACGCCATCTGGATCAGGCTGTTGGCCGCGAAGGGCAGCGCTGCTCGGTGCGAAAGCGCAACCGTGGCGGGCACCCCTTCACCGCGTACGAGAGTGCTCATCCGACGCAGACGCACCAGGCCGACGGCGAGCGCGACGACTTCGCCCAGACACAAGGCCAAGGCCAGGACCAGTAGAGAGCCACCCTGCGAGAGTAGCGCGACCGCAGCACCGACCGCCGCGGCCCATCGCCCAAGGGACGTCGCGATGCCCGCCATGCGGAAGTCCAGTGTCCCGACCAACGCGGCGCTGACCATCACCTGCACGCCGACGAGGACGCTCTGAGCGGCCATCACCGCCACGACCATCGGATCCAGTTCCATGTTGCGACCAAGAAGCCAGATCCCCAGCACGAACGCGGCCACTCCGATCGGGGCCGTCTCGAGCCGAAGGCGCACCAGTCGGCGCGACGCGCGAGCCAGATCGATACGGCCAGCGGCGATCTCCCGCGTCGTGATCGTGGTCAGGCCAAGGTCCCACGCGACCGCCGCCATGAGAGCCACGGCCTGAAGGCCGACGAACTGGCCGAAGGCCGTGGCGTCAACGGTGGCGGCCGCCAGGAGGGTGAAGAGGAGAAAACCGACCTTCCCGGCCAGGTTCCCACTCAGTGACCAGGCGAGCGACCGCGATAGGCCGCGTGGCTGACCTGGACCATCGGCGCTGGCATGGGCCTCAGCCACTGAAGCCCGTCGTCACGCCGGGCGTCCACGCAGGGATCGGGTCGCGCCGTCCGACGCAAACAGCCCGTCTGCCTGGAGCAGCAGGCCCGTCTGCGCTGCAAAACCCGGTTCGATCCCAACGAGCTCGAAGCCGCGCTGGCTCATCGCCTCAAGGACGTCCCGGAACGTTGGTGCCCCGTCGTACAACGGTGAGAGGGACATCTCGACCTGGACCAGCGATGAGCGAGCGATGGTGGTCGGACCGCCGGCCAGCACCTCCAATTCATAGCCCTGGACGTCGATCTTGGTGAACGTCACGGCGCCATGTCGGAGGTGGGGCAGAGCCAGGTCATCCAGGGTTGCCACGTCCACCAGCTCGTCGGCGACGTATTTCGCAGCGGGAGCCTCTGTGGTGTGCAGTTCGAGCATCGGAAGGAAGGAACTCGAAGCCCCGCCGTTCGCTGCGACGTGGATCGCCGCGGAACCCGCCTGCGGCCCGACCGCAGAGCGGATCGCGGTCCATCGACCATCCTTGTCAGCCAGCCGACTCAGCTGTCGGTGGGGATCGGCCAGGGGCTCGATGCTCACGATCGACCCGCGGTACCCGGCTCGTCGGATCTCGAGACCGAACTGGCCTCGATTCGCCCCGACATCGATCACCAGGTCGATGCCCATCAGCGACATGAGTCGCGCGCGACGCCCGACTGGATGTCGGATGCTTCGAAAGCGCACCAAGTCGAGTCCCACGGCGAGCGCGGAGGTCGCGACGATCTGCTTGAGGGACGTCATCGGACTGGCCGACGCGCACCCGAGACCGGGCTCATCGGAGCCAGGTCTTGAGCATCACCCGAAGGAACCCGAGCCCGTAACGCAGATTCGTGCCCTTCTTCGTGACACCGGCGGAGCGCCTGCGGATCGTGACCGGGACATCCACCACGCGCAATCCCGCACGAGCCGCTCCCAGGAGCAGCTCCGGGTTATGGAACTGGTCCTCGGTGAAGGCGATCTCCGCGAGTCGCGAGGCCCGGATGGCCCGGTACCCGTTGGCGATGTCGCTCACATCGGTCCCGCCGAGCAGATTGATCAATCGCGTGTAGACGGTGATCCCCGCGTCCCGAGCACGTGAATCACTCTCGCCCTCGCCCATCCGCCGCGAGCCGACCACGAAGTCCGCTTCGCCGCGCACGATCGGCCCGACAAGTCGCTCCATCTGCCCGGGGTCATGCTGGCCGTCGGCATCCAGGGTCACGACGGCATCGACGCCCACCCGCTCCGCCACGAGGTATCCGGTTTGCAGGGCTGCGCCCTGGCCGCTGTTGACGGGATGGCTGACGACATGGGCGCCATGTGCCCGGGCCACATCCGCGGTCCCGTCGCGTGATCCGTCATCGATGACCAGGATGTGCGTGCGGAGACCCGCCACTTCCTGCGGTATCTCGGCGAGGACCGCGGGCAGGCTCTCGACTTCCTCGAAGGCCGGGACGCAGACGAGGATGCCACCCCAGCGACCCCCGCCCTGGGCGGCTTCCAGTTGGGCCGCCGATAGGGCCCGGACAAGCCGGCTCACCCGTTGGTTGGCTCGATCGGCGCGCCCCAAAGCGTAGAAGACGAGACCAAACATCACGACCGTCGATACGACGAGGAGGGTCACCAGCCTTCCCAGGGGCTCGCCCTCCAGCCCGAGGACGTCCTGGATCGGTCGGACCAGGTCTGGAACCAGCGCGACCGCGCCAAGTCCGATGCCCATCGCCAGCATGCTGAGGGCAGGCACGCGGCTGCCTGAGCCGCGTCGGCGCAGCCGACTGATGGCCACGAGGATCACGACGGCTGCTAGGACGAGTCCGGCGAGACGAAGCAGACTGATGGGCATCGTCGTCAGTGTAACTCCGGGTCACCCTCCACCAGGCGAGGCTCGCCAGACCCCGGTAAGGAGGCCCGCACGGCGAACGCCAAGCCGACCCCGAATATGGGGAACGCGACAGCGCTGACGCGCAAGAACAGCAAGGGATTGTTGAAGGATGCCGCGAGCGCATAACCCAGCAATCCCGCCGTCAGCCCAGTCCCAAGCCAACCGGGCACGCCGTTGAGAGCGCGCGTCGTGGCCAGCCCGAAGGCGATCCCGGCCAGACCGACGACGACCCCGCCCTCGGCAAAGAACCGAAGCCATTCGTTGTGAGGTGAGCGCAGCAACGGGTCACCGAAGTCGTCCGCCAGCTCCCGGTAGGCCAGGTAGCCCTGACCGGTCACCGGCTCCTCGACGAACATCCGCGCAGCCGCTCCCCACGCGCGCAATCGATACTCATCCGAGGCCACGAGGATGGTCCCTGGAACGGTCGGATTTCCAGCGACCTGACTGCGGACCGCGAGGTAGGAGGGCAACAGCACCGCGCCGACGACCAGGCCCGCCGCGATGGCGACCATACCGAACGCCCGACGCGTGCGCCAGGCCGCGACGACCACGAACGCGTACAGCCCCAGGATGGGCGACCGACTGAAGGTCAGGTAGTGCGCCGTGATCAGCGGGATCGACGCCACGATCGCGACCAGCCGCCATCGATGGTCCCGCGCGAAGAGCGCCGCCGCGAGGACCACCATCGTCGGGACGATCAGTTGGGCAGAGAGCGCGTTCGGGGATGGGATCGTTCCGTCGAGGCGCAGCCCGAAATCCTTCCAGAAGCCCACCCATGCGAATGGGCCCGCCGCGACGGAGCCGGGGACGAAGTATTCGATGAGGCACACGAGGGCCACGACGACCCCGACGACGGTGGCCGTCACGAGCGCTCGCAGCTCCCCAAGTCGCGCCGTCCAGGCTGCGACCACCAGCAGCGCGATCGGCGCGAACGCGTTCCCGAGCCACGCCCGGGCGGCGTGCCAGGCGATGGCGTCGTCGAATCGCACGAAGGCGTTCGCGAGCGACAGGGCCGTCCCGGCCAGCAAGAGGATCGCCACGAACAACGCGGGGGATGGCCGCCACCGGAAGCGATCCAGCGCGATCTGGATGACGACTCCGACGGCCAGCGGCAGGACGACGAGTTCCCGCGGCGGCAGCGACCTCGCGAACGAGTCCGGCTCAAAGAACGCCGATGTCGCGATGAAGACGACCAGCCCGGACAACGGCGCGGCCAGGGCCAGGACACCGACCACCACGATCCAGAGCAGGTACGCGCGCCCGTCCACGTCAAAGGCGGTGCGGATCATGAACCAGGCCAGGATCAGGGCGACCTCGACGACGACCGCCAGCCGGTGGCGCACCACCGCGCCGCGCCAACTCGACCAGATCGCGCGATAGAGCATCCCGATGTCGCCCCGGGCTCGCGACGGGGGTGGCGCCGCGATCGTGTCGTCTGTCATCGGTCGGAGTCTATCCGGTGCCAAGACGGGCCGAGGTCCCGACAACCTCGAAGACCAGCAGGCGCTCACCGTCGAATGCCCGCATGAGCTGGAACCGGGCGTCGTCACGGATCGCCTCGACGTCCGTATCGAAGAGGAGGTAGCCGCCAAGATCGCGGCCCAGCGGTCCGTCGGTCGCCACGAGGACGTGCGTGACCCGCTCGCGGGCGAGATAGGTGGCCGTGCCGGGAGCGCCCGGCGTCGCGAACACGACGCGCGCCCCCAGGCACAGCGCCGTCGACTCGGCCAGGAAGGCCGGGTCTTCCAGGTACACAGCCCGACCGTCCACGATGCCCACTCGCCCGGTCACGGCACCGAGCGCCCCATCCGTGTACGCATTGGCCAGGATGCGCGCATCGGTGGGCAGGTTGGCGGCCATCCACTGGTAGGCCGCGTAGCCCGCCGGGCTGAGCGCCGCATCCGGATCGTCCGCCCCGGCGTCGGCAAGCGGCGACGCGGACACAGCCCCGACCGTCAGGACGACCAGGGCGAACCCGGTCGCCGTCGCGCGCCGAACTGCCTGCCCGGGCCACAGCGCCCGCCAGTAGGGCGCCACCGCCCTCCCGGTCAACCACAGCATCAGGGTCCCGGCGACCACGGGCACGAACAGCAGGTATGGCATCAGCCGTCGACCAGCGGTCCGTTGCGGCACGTAGGTATCGGAGATCGCGAACAGGAGCATCGACCCGATCGTCAATAGCACGGCAAAGATCGCCCAGCCCAGCAGCCAGCGCCGGCGCCGCGCATCCAGCCACGGCCAGGCCAGGAGCGGCACCGCGACGAGCAGCGTCAGGATCGCCAGCCCGGACCGGAATCGACCGTCGAGGCCGGGCCAGACCAGCAGGATGGACCGCGGCAGGAGCAAGGAGTCCGTGAAGGCATCGGGCGGCGGCAACCCGTCCAGGGCCGGGGCGACCGACGCCGTGTAGAAGTCCCAGGTCGGGTCGTCGGTGAAGGTCCAGCCGGCTGGGACCTCGCCGGGACGGCCACGCGCGGTCGCCGCATCGGGCGCGGGCGCATCGTCGCCGGCCACATACCCGAGGACGCCGAGTTCGCCGGTCAGCCCCCAGGCACCGACGGTCGCGACCCCGGCCCCGCCGACGACGATGGCGGTCGCAAGCACACCGGTCATCACGTCGCGCCGCGACGGCCGCCCGATCCCGAGTCGCCCGCCGCCACGGACCACAGCCCGTGCCACGCCCATGCCGACGATCGCCGCAGCCAGGATCAGGAAGACCTCGGCGTGCGACAGGAACACCAGCGCGGCGAGGGCCACCGCCACGACGATGGACCGCCGGCTGCGCTCGACGAGGGCGCGGTCGACGACCCACAGGGTGAAGATGGCGAGGACGAGTCCCACGGTCTCCGGCCGATAGCCATCGAACTTCCCCTCCAGGCGGACCGTGGCCACGAGGAGGATCGCGCCAAGGACGGCGACCCAGCTCGACACCCAGCGGCGAAACAGCAGGGCCGTGAACAGCACGCCGAGGCCCAGGACGACCAGTCGATAGAGCTCCAGGCGCGCCAGGCCGTCCCCGGGCAGGAGGAGCAACGCCGCCGCCGTGTGGGCCGTGACCGGCAGATAGTCGGTCTGGAACGGCCGCATGGCGCCCCACTCCGGAAGTGTCGCCGGGAAGCCGCCAAGGTCGGCCGTGGTCTGGGCGAGATGCAGGTAGTACCAGCTCGTGGAGCTCACCGGAAGCAGCTCCGGACGGACGCCGAGGTGCGACGGGAGGATGACCAGCCCGACGACGAGCACGAGCCCGGCGAGCGCCCCGGCCCACCAGCGGCGCACCCTCACTCGACCCCAGGGCGCACCGATCCGTGGTCGACGCAGGACGACGCCGACCGCTGTCAGGGCGAGCAGGGCTTCGACGACGGCCGGTCCCGTCAGGCCGCCGACCCGGGCCAGGACGGTGCAGGTCACCAGCGCCGCCAGTAGACTGACGCCCGCCGCCCGCCCGAGGCGAGCCAGCGGGGTGGATGCGCCGGGCAGCACGACCGAGCCCAGCGCGGCGCCCGGGAGCAGGAACAGGAGGGCGGATACCATCGTCGCCACGACGGCGGAGGTCAGCAGCGCGATGGGATCCATGGACTCTCGGTCACACCTCGTGCCGGGCGCGTGACCACCGACGAGGCGATCGGTCGCCGCGGGGTGGGGTCGTCCGGGAGTGTACGACAGCGCCTCGCGTCGATCGCTCCCGCTCGCTGGGCACTGCTGGGTATCCTCGCCCTGACCGTCGCGATCCACGGCTGGCGGGCCCTGCTGCCCTTCTTCGTGCGTGGCGACCTGCTGTACCACTGGGGCCTGACCCACACGATCCTGCTCGGCACGTTCCCGCCGGAAGGGCCGTATCTCGATCTCCCCGCCTATTACCCGCCGGGCTTCCATCTCCTGCTGGCGGGGCTGGCTTCGCTGCCAGGTCTAGACGTGACGAACGCCACGGCCCTTCTCGGCGTCGTCTGGCTGCCGGTCATCCCGCTCGGTGCCTACCTGCTTGCCCGCCGCGTGAGTGGACGATCGGACGTCGGCCTCGTCGCGGCCGCGCTGACGGCCTTCGCCGGCGGCCTGGACGTGTCGAACGATCGCCTTTGGGTCAACTCGCTTTCGATGGTGGGTCAGGTGGCCTATCCGATCTACCCGCGCGACCTCGTCTTCGGGATCCTCCCGTTCGCGATCCTGGCCTTCCTGAACGCCATCGACGGCGAGCGGCGTTGGCCAGCCTGGGCGTCGCTGGCCGGGGTCCTCCTTGGAGCGTGCGGCCTCCTCCAGGTCCAGCTCCTGCTGCCGATCCCGGCAGCCCTCGCCGTGGTCGCTGTCGTGATCGCGTGGCGTGAGCGGGAGCGTTCGCGCGTTGCGCTGGCGGCGCTGGTGGCGACAGGAACGGTCGCGCTCGCCATCGTCGCTCCATGGCTGTTGTCCCTTGCATCGACGATCGCCCGGAACGGCGGCGGGGTGTCGATCGATTCCTCGGAGGACCTCCTCCCGATCCGGCTGGGATTCTGGGGGTACCCGATCCAGTTCGGGATCGTCCTGCCACTGGCGATCGCCGGGGCCGGCGTCGTCCTGCTCCTCGCCCGGCGGTCGGCCGGCAGCGGTACCGGCGGCGCCTGGTTCGAACGTTGGCGGCCGCAGGCCCGGCTTGCGGCCATCGTCCTCTTGCCATGGTGGATCGTGCCCTTCGGACTCGCCGTCCTCTACCAGCCGACCTGGCCCCTGGAGGATGCGCTCCGTCCCCAGCGGATGTGGATGGTCGCGAGCCAGCCCGGGCTGATCCTGGCCGCGATCGGCCTCGTCGGGCTGGTCGATGAGGTCGTCGCCGGCCGGTGGCGAAGCGTCCCATCGCGGGCGCGACGGGCGGCGCCGCTCCTGCTGGCCACGATCCTGGTCGCGTCATTGCCGGCCACGCTCGCGACGACCCGCCTGATGACCTTCCTGTGGGTCGAACCGCAGTACGCGCATCTCTCGTTCGCCGCAGACCGGGTCCCGGACATGGGCGACCTCCTGGACGTGACCGGGCCGCGACCGACGGTCCTGACCTACGAGGACTGGTCGTCGCTCGTGTGGTACGAGACCGGGGCCGCGGTCGTCGCCGTCGAGCCACCGGGCTACGCCAAGCTCGCCTTCGATCCGGAGGTCTTCACCGGCTTCTCGCAAGCCGAGCGGCGCCTGGACCTCGGTCGGGCGCTCGGTGGCGACGTCCAGGTGTTGACCGAGACGGCCGATCGCTACGGCGCCGACCGGATCGTGCTCGCGCGTCGCGATGGGGCGCTCGGTCTGATCGGACTGCCGGGCGTCGTGGCCGCGGACCTGGGTCGCGTGGACGGCGCGAGCGGGCGTGTCGCCGGCAACGGCTTTGATCAACTCGCGCTGGAGGCGGGGTCGACCCTCACCCTGGCCGTCGAGGCGGCCGCGACCGGAGCGCTCCGCCTGGAACTTCGCGCCGGGACGGACGCCGCGATCGGGGCCGATGGGTTGCGCCCGGCCGCGCGCGTGCAGATTCGCGTCGGCGATCGGCCGCCCATCGATCTCGTGGTGCCGGCACTGCGCGATGCGGGCCTGTCCGTGCTGCCGATCACGGTCGAACGCTCCCCTGGCGAGCCGGTAGTCATCGAAGCGATCGATCGCGTCCTCCTGCAAGGCATCCTGGGCTTCGTGCGCGATCCCGGGCCGCCGCCCGGCTGGCGGCTCGCCACCGAGACGGCCGATGCCGTCGTCTGGCAGCGCCAACCATGACGCGCTGGCTACGGCGTCCGGTCGTGTGGATCACGATCTCGGTCACGCTGCTGGCGCTGGTGGCGTGGCGCTCGCGCGCCTGGGAGCTCGGCGACCGCCTTGGCGACGCGGACGCGCGGCCGATCCTTCTGGCTGTGGCCCTGAACCTGGTCATCATGGTCGCCTGGGCAGCGCGATCCGCCGACCTGCTCGCCGGCGCCGGCCACGCCGTCCCGATCGCCCCACTCGTCCCGATGACGGCCTTCGCCAATACGATCAACAACGTCACCCCGGGATCCGTCGGCGAATTGGTCCGGCTGTACCTGCTGCGCGCCCATCACGGCGTCGACTACACGACCGGGGCCGCCGTGGTCGTCGTCGAACGCCTGGTGGCGATCGCCCTGCTCGGTGCGAGCGCCGTCGTCATGTGGGGGGCGTGGTCGGTCGGCCTGTGGCCGGGGCTGACGATCGCCGCGCTGATCGTGGTCGCGCTCCTGCCGACCCTGGTCTATCGGCTGGGGATCCGGCCGACGGCGCTGTTGCGCTTCGTCCCCTTGGGCCGGTTCGTCGGTGGCGAGCGATGGGCGGCCGCCGGACGGAGCCTCCAGCGCATCGACGGGACGGTCGCGGGCCTGCTCGTCGACCCGCGCCGGGCCCTGGCGTTCGCAGGCTGGACCACGGTCGTGTTCGCCTCGTACACGGCGCAGTTGCTACTGGTCGCCTCGGCGATCGGCCGCGACATCGATCCCGCCGCGGCATGGGGCGCGCTAGGCATCGGGATCGTGGCGGGGGTCCTGTCGCTCCTTCCCTTCGGTCTTGGCTCGACCGACCTCGTGGTCGTGGCCCTGCTTGGGGTCGCGGGCGTTCCCGCCGGCGAAGCGGCCGCCATCACCTTCGGCTATCGGGTGGTGTCGACCCTGCCGCTCGGGCTGGCCGGGGTCGGGTCGTACGCGTACCTGTCGGCCAGCCTGCCGCATGGTCACGCGAGCGAGGCCGCGGACGCCGCTAGGGCCGCTCTGGGTGAGCGGGGATGACGGTCGCCGTCGCCCTGATCGTCCTCGTATCGATCGGCGCCTCGGTCGTGCTGGTCTGGCCGGCCGCGCGGCGCTCCTCGCTGGGACCCTGGCATCCCGCGGTCGCCTGGCTCGGCCTGCACCTCGTGTTCTTCGGCCTCGGGTCCGCGGTGCTGGCCCTGGACGGGCGGACGGGACCGGCCCTGTACGTCGCCGGAGCCGCCCTCACGTTCGCGCTGGCAGTCGCGCTCAGCGACTGGGTGGCCGACCGCCGGTCGGACCGCCCGACCGCTGATGGCGCCGTCGCCGCCGTCGAAGCCGCTCCGCTTCGGCCGGCGGCCGTCGGCGCGCTGGCGGGACTGGGGTTCGTCCTGGTCCTGCCGACACTCGCGCGGGTCGGCCTACCGTTCCTCGTCGAGGACATCACCGGGGCTCGCGCCGAGTTGGCCGGCCCCGCCCTCCAGGTCTTCCGGGTGGCGGTCCCGGCACTCGGGCTCGCGCTTGTCCTGCGCGAACCGAGGCGATTGGCGGCCTGGCTCCTGGTGAGTGGCCTGCTGATGCTGGAGATCGCACTGGCCAGCCGCTACCTCGCAGCCGAACTGCTGGCCATCGGGGTGGTCGGCATCGGCCTGGCCGGCTGGCGGATCCAGCCCCGGCTGGTCGTCGCCGGGGCCCTGGCTGGCGTGATCGCCTTCGGTGGCATCCAGGTCCTGCGGGCCTACGACCAGGCTGCCGGCCGCGAGCTCGCGTTCGCCGTGGAGCGGACGGTGAACCGCGTCATCCTCATCCAGCCACGCACGCTGGAGGCGCTGCAGGCCGTGATCCCCGCTGAGCAGCCGCACTACGACGGCCTGACGTGGCTTCGCCGACTGGGTCCCACCCTGGGCCGCCCGGACATCCCGAATCTGGGGTACTGGATCTACCCCCGCTTGTTCCCGGACCAGGAGACACCCGGCTACGCCGCACCCGGTCTGGTCGGTGAGGCATGGGCGAACTTCGGGGTGCTCGGGCTCGCCCTCTTCGGGCTGCTGGGCGTGGTCGCGGAGCGCCTCGGTGCGTTCGCCGGGCGACGCCGACACGCCACCGGTGACCTCATCGCCGGCGCGCTGGCGATCGTGTTCGTGGCGCGCACGCATGCCCTTGGCGTCAATGGCCTGACGCTCCTGCTCGCCGTCGTCGTCGTCTGGCGGGCCCTGGCCGCCGCGGGCCTGACCGGGACCGCCGCCGTGCTTCGCGACACCCTGCGAGGGCGGACCTGAGGCCGGGCCCCGCGCGAGGGGCG
>JBPPMZ010000012.1:0-11389 GCA_051306295.1 Candidatus Limnocylindrales bacterium | reverse complement strand
CCGCTCGTCTCGGTCCTGACGCCGTCCTTTGGTCAAGCACGCTGGCTCGAGGACAACCTTCGATCAGTCGAGCGCCAGACCTACCCGGATGTCGAACACGTCGTGATGGATGGCGGTTCGACCGACGGCTCAGTGGCCATCCTCGAGGGCCGGTCGCGCGATCGACTCATCTGGGCCAGCGAGCTCGACGGCGGCCAGTCCGACGCGATCAACAAGGCGTTCCATCGCTCGAGTGGCGAGATCATCGGCTGGCTCAACTCCGACGATGCCTACTTCTCGAGTGACGTCGTGTCGCGCGCCGTCGAGGTCTTCACGGCACACCCGGACGTCGGAGTCGTGTACGGCCACGCCGCGCTGGTCAATGGCGACGGGCAATTGCTGTACCTGCTGTGGACGCCACCGTTCGCTTCGGCCCTGCTCCGAGCCTATAACCTCATCTGTCAACCGACCGTGTTCATCCGGCGATCGGTCCTCGGACGCACTGACATGGTCGACCCGGCATTCGACTACAGCATGGACCGTGAGCTGTGGCTGCACCTCGCACGGCGTACCAGCTTCCGGCGCATCGACCGCATCCTCGCGATCGACCGGCATCACCTCCAGCGCAAATCCCTCACGCGTCTTGACCTCGCCGCGCAGGATCGGGCGGTCCTGAGGGATCGATACCGGACGCCGGGCTTCGCCTCGAATCGGATCCTCCACAAGGCAACGACCGTCGTGGTCCGGATGATCGGTGTGTCGCTCGTTCGCCAGGCCGCGCGCGGCAGCGATGTCCTTCCACTGCGGCCCGCGACCGGGCGCGAGATCGTGGTTCGACAGCTGACGCAGTTGCGACGTTGGATGCCCTCCGGCGATACCCGATGAGCGATCCTGCCGCGTGGGCGCCGATCGCGCTCTTCATCTACCGTCGTCCCGATCACGCCCGTCGCATGATCCTCAGCCTGCTCGCGTGCGAGGGCATCGACTCGAGTCCCATCCATGTCTACGCTGACGGTCCCAGGTCCGCGAGGGACCTGGAGGCGGTCCGAGCGACCCGAGCGGTGGCCCGCGACCTCCTTGGGCAGCGAGCCACGTTCAAGGAACAGGAACGCAACCTTGGCCTCGCCGAGTCGGTCATCGCGGGCGTGACGGAGTTGTGCGAGCAGTACGGTCAGGTCATCGTGGTCGAGGACGACCTCATCCTCGGGCCGTCCTTCCTCAGCTTCCTGAACGAAGGGTTGCGACACTTCCGGACCGAGCCCCGCGTGATGCAGATCTCCGGGCACATGTTCGATGTCCCCGAACTGCGGGACGCGAACGAGGCGGTCCTCCTGCCCATGACGACGTCGTGGGGGTGGGCCACATGGAAGCGCGCATGGGACCTGTTCGACCCGGCGGCGACGGGCTGGGAGGATCGTCTCGGCACGGCCGAGGCGTCGAGGCGATTCAACCTCGACGGCCACTACGACTACCGACGCATGCTGCAGCGACAGATGAAGGGCGAGATCGACTCCTGGGCGATCCGCTGGTATTACGCCGTCTTCGCTCGCGACGGCCTCGCCCTGTTTCCACCCCGAACACTCGTCGCCAACGTCGGGATGGACGGCAGCGGGACCCACGGTCGAGCGGCCATCGCCGGGCGGCAGGCGACGATCGCGCCAGACCAGTCGTTTTCCATGCCCAGCGACATGGGGGTCAGCCCGCGCGCACGGGAGGTCTTTTCAGCGATCAGCCGGTCCAGACCGACCGGACCACTCGCTGTCATCCGGGCGCTCATCGGTCGATCGGTTCGGATCGTGCGTGTCGTGGCGTTTCGCGGGCACGCGGGATCGAGGCAACCGTGATCAAGCCCTGGGTCGATCGACTCCTAGACCTGCCGTCGCGCATCTACCGGCGGCGTTCGCTCAACGCAGCCCCGCGTTCCACGGTTCGCACCCGCAGGATCCGCTATCAACCCGGCTGCACGGTTACGGTCGGCGAACAGAGCATGGTGCTCGCCCGCGTGTTGTTCGACCGACCTGATGGGTCACTCACGGTCGGTGCCCGAACCTTCGTTGGCGCATCGACGATCGTCATCGCCGAACGGATCGACATCGGGGACGATGTATTGATCGCCTGGGGATGCACGATCGTCGATCACGACTCGCACGCCCTCCGCTTCGATGACCGACGGCGCGACGTCGTTGATTGGTTGCGGGGTGCCAAAGACTGGAGCCACGTCGAGATCAAGCCCGTGACGATCCAGGACAAGGTCTGGATCGGGCTGAACGCGATCATCGTGAAAGGCGTGACCCTCGGCGAGGGCTCGGTGGTGGCCGCCGGGAGTGTCGTGACCAGCGACGTGCCACCCTATGCGCTCGTGGCCGGGAACCCGGCGCGCGTCGTCCGGGAGCTCGAGCGATGACGTTCGCCGACCAGTCCTGGGAGTCGGCGGTCGAGTGGCTCAAGGCCCAGCCCGATCAGGTCGACCTGGTACGCGCGTGCTTCTTCGACGACCCGCTCATCGGCGCCGCACAGCGCTATCACGCGTCCGCGGAGTGGGCCGGGGTCCAGGAGCTGATCGGTGTCGGTCCTGGTCGGGTCCTGGACGTGGGGGCCGGTCGAGGGATGTCCTCGTATGCGCTGGCCCGCGACGGCTGGACCGTGACGGCGCTGGAGCCGGATCCGAGCGCGGTCATCGGGGCGGGTGCCATCCGCGAGCTCGCTGCAACGGCGGGCCTGAGCATCGAAGTCGTCGAGGAATGGGGGGAGGCCCTTCCGTTCCCGGATGGGACCTTCGACCTCGTGTACGGTCGCCAGGTCCTCCACCACGCCCGAGACCTGACGCGGCTCTGTGCCGAGATGGCCCGCGTGCTGAGGCCCGGCGGATCGTTCCTGGCCACGCGGGAGCACGTCATCTTCAAGGACGGCGACCTGGCCGTGTTCCTCGCCGAGCATCCGCTGCATCGACTCTACGGGGGCGAGCACGCCTACCGATTGAGCGCGTACCGGCGCGCGATCGAGTCGGCCGGGATCAGATTGACGCGGGTCATCAATCCCTGGGCGTCGGACATCAACCTTCACCCGAGGACGATCGCCGAGGTCGCCCGACTCATCCATGAGCGCGTGCGCGTGATCCCCGTCGCGTGGCTGACGCCCGGGCTGCTTCGGTGGGCTGGAGCCTACCTTCGATCACCCGGGACCAACTACAGCTTCTACGGCACGCGCGAAGCGCGATGAAGACGCTGGTGGTCACCGGGGCCAACGGGTTCCTTGGACGTCACGTCAGCCGCGTCGCCGATGCCGCCGGCTATCGCGTGGTGGGCATCGGTCACGGGGATTGGACCGAAGAGACCTGGCGGGGCTGGGGCCTGTCGGCCTGGCATGAGCTCGATGTCACGGTCGCCAGTCTGTTGGCCCACGTCGCCAACCCGGATGTCGTCGTCCATTGCGCGGGCAGCAGCTCGGTCGGGTTCTCCCTGGAGAATCCGGCACAGGACTTCGACCGGACGGTGGGGACGACGCTCGAGGTCCTGGAGTATCTGCGCACCTGCGCACCGGAGGCATCCCTGGTCTACCCGTCGAGCGCCGCGGTGTACGGTCGCGCGGCGTCGTTGCCGATCACCGAGGACGCCCCGATCGCCCCCATCTCGCCGTATGGGGTCCACAAGTCCGCGGCCGAACAGTTGTGCCGATCGTACGGTCGAACGTTCGGGACCCGGGTTGCCGTCGTCCGGATCTTCTCGGCCTACGGGACCGAGTTGCGGAAGCAACTCCTGTGGGACGCCTGTCGCAAGGTTCGTGGTGGCGAGGCGCGATTCTTCGGGAGCGGGCGCGAGACGCGCGATTGGATCCATGCGGAGGATGTCGCCCGGCTCCTCCTGGTCGCGGCCGAGCACGCCAGCGGCGAGGGCCCGACGGTCAACGGATCATCAGGCGCAGAGGTCGAGAACCGAGCGGTCCTGGAAACGCTGATGCGCGCGCTTGGCTCGGATCTATCCCTCGAGTTCAGCGGGGCAGCCCGATCGGGCGATCCCGAGCGATACGTCGGGGACCGGGCGCGTGCCTCGGCGTGGGGCTGGGCGCCACAGCGCTCCCTGGAGGAGGGCATCCGGGAGTACGCCGGGTGGTTCGCCGGCATCGACACGTGATCCGCGTCGGGCTGGTGCTCGGCGGCCAGTGGCTCGGCGGGATCAACTATCACCGCAACCTGCTGCGGGCGATCCTGGCCGTCCCGGACCGGCGCATTGAGCCGGTGCTCCTCGCGGGGGCGGACGTCGATGCAGCGACGCTGGCCGGATTCCCGCCCGTCGAGGTCGTGCGCAGCCCGTGGCTGGACCGGGGCACGCCGCGATGGCTCGGCCGACGGTTGTGGCAGCAGGCCTTTGCGAGTGATCCGTTCCTGCAGCGCGTCCTGGAGGCGCATCGGATCGACGTGTTGTCACACTCGGGGGTCCTGGGGCGCGGCTCGTCGATCCCAACGATCTGCTGGCTGGTCGACTTCCAACATCGCCAACTGCCGCAGTCGTTCACGGCCCTTGAGCGCTTCTATCGCGATCGGAACTTCCGCCTTCAGGCGGATCGCGCGACGCGGATCTTGCTCAGCTCGTTCGACGCTCAGCGCGACCTGGCCGCCTTTCGGCCGTCCAGCGTTTCGCGCTCGCGCGTGCTCCAGTTCGTCGCCCAGCCGGACATCGCCGCGGCGGCCAGCCTCAAGGAACTCGACGAGCGGTATGGCGTGAACGGACCGTACGTTCACCTGCCGAATCAGTTCTGGTCACACAAGAACCATCGACTCGTGATCGAGGCGCTCGGGCGACTGCGCCTCGACGGTCGGTCCGTGACGGTCATCGCTACCGGAGCGACGACCGACTATCGACGGCCGCAGTTCTTCCAGGATCTCATGCGACAGGTGGCCGATACGGGGGTAGAGGAGTCGTTCCGGGTACTTGGCATCGTCCCGCAACGTGACCTGGCCGGCCTGATGATCAACGCCGTCGCCCTCATCAATCCGTCGCGCGCCGAAGGCTGGAGCACCACCGTCGAGGAGGCCAAGTCAATCGGCAAGCGGATCATCGTGTCGGACATCCGGGTGCACCGCGAACAGGCACCGCCCGACGGCCTATACGTGGATCCTGACGACGCCGCTGGGCTCGCCGAGTCGATGTGGACGATGGTGACGACCTACGATGCGACCGCGGAGCACGCCCGCATGGCTCGTGCGCAGCAGGCCCTACCTGGGCGCGTCCTCGCCTTCGGCCGCGCCTACGAGGCAATCGTCCGCGACGCGGCAGGTGAGTCTCCTTCGTCCACTCAGGCCGACGGGGCCTGAAGCGCCGCTTCGTACCACGCGATCGTCGTGCGCAGGCCATCTTCGAACGACATGCCGGCATCGAAGCCGAAGGCGCGCGCCCGAGAGGTATCGAGGGCCCGCCGCGGCTGGCCGTCCGGTTTGCTCGGGTCCCAGCGGACCTCGCCCTTGAACCCCGTCAGGCGCACGATCAGGTCGGTCAGGTCGCGGATGGTGATCTCATGGCCGACGCCCAGGTTGACCGGGTCGGCGCCCTCGTAGCGCTGCGCGCCGAGCACGATGCCGTTGGCCGCGTCATCGACGTACAGGAACTCGCGTGAGGCGCTGCCCGTGCCCCACGCGTCGATGTGATCGGCGCCGGCATCTCGGGCATCGACGCATTTCTTGATGAGCGCCGGGATGACGTGGGAACTCGCCGGATCGAAGTTGTCGCCGGGCCCGTACAGGTTGACCGGGATGAGGTGGATGACGTTGAAGCCGTACTGCTCCCGGTAGGCCTGGCCCTGGACGAGCAGCATCTTCTTGGCCACGCCGTAGGGGGCGTTGGTCTCCTCCGGGTAGCCGTTCCACAGGTCGTCCTCATGGAACGGGACAGGGGTGAACTTCGGATACGAGCAGACGGTCCCGATGGTCACGAACTTGCGGACGCCGGCCAGCCGCGAGCGCTCCATCAGCTGGATACCCATGATTGCGTTCTCGTAGAAGAACCGACCCGGATTCTCGCGATTGGCACCGATCCCGCCGACCACCGCCGCCAGGTGGAGCCCCACGTCGGGCCGGCTGTCGCGGAGGGCATCGGCGATGCCCTCGTCCGTGCGCAGGTCGTACTCCGCGCTGCGCGGCACGAAGACGTCCTGGACGCCCGCGTCGGCCAGGCGGGCGACGACCCGCTTGCCCAGGAATCCGCCGCCACCGGTGACCAGCACACGGCGCCCTGCCAGCGCGTCCGCGCCGTCTGCCACGCCCGTCATGCCCAGGTCTCCACCGTCGCTGTCTCGCGAGCCAGGGCGGCGTCCGGCTCGACCCCGGCCTCGCGCAGGTCCGACTCGAGCATCAGGCGGACGAGCTCGCGGAAGGTCGTCTTCGGCCGCCAGCCAAGATCGCGGGCCGCCTTGCTGGCGTCGCCCTGGAGCTCATCGACCTCCGTCGGGCGCAGGTAGCGCTCATCGATCTCGACGTAGTCGCGCCAGTCGCGTCCGACCATGGCGAAGGCGACGTCGACGAACTCGCGGACGGTGTGCATCTCGCCGGTGGCGACGACGAAATCGTCCGGTCGATCGTGCTGGAGCATCAGCCACATGGCCTCGACGTACTCGGGCGCGTAGCCCCAGTCCCGCTGTGAATCCAGGTTGCCCATGTACAGCTTGTCCTGCGTGCCCGCCAGGATCGCCGCGATGCCGCGGGTGACCTTGCGGGTCACGAAGGTCGCACCGCGCCGTGGCGATTCGTGGTTGAACAGGATCCCATTCGACGCGAACAGCTCGTACGCCTCGCGGTACTGGATCGTCATCCAGTGGGCGAACACCTTGGCGACCGCGTACGGGCTGCGCGGGTAGAACGGGGTCCGCTCTGTCTGTGGGCGCTCCTGGACCATCCCGTACATCTCGCTGCTGCCGGCCTGGTAGTAGCGGACCGGCCAGTCCGCGTGGCGCAGCGCCTCGAGGATGCGCAGCGTACCCATGCCGGTCGCCTCGCCGGTGAACTCCGGCATCTCGAAGCTGACCTTCACGTGGCTCTGGGCGCCCAGGTTGTAGACCTCGTCCGGCTTGACCCGCTGCAGGGTATTGATCAGCGAGGACGAGTCCAGCAAGTCGCCGTAGTGCAAGGTCAGGCGTGAGCCTGCTTCATGCGGGTCCTGGTAGAGGTGCTCGATCCGGCCGGTCGAAAAGGTGCTCGATCGGCGGATGAGGCCGTGGACCTCGTACCCCTTGTCCAGCAGGAGTTCGGCCAGGTACGAGCCGTCCTGGCCCGTGATGCCGGTGATGAGGGCTCGTTTGGTCATGCGCTCGGGTCCGTCCTTCGTCGTTGGATGGTGCTCTGGAGGAGGCGGTCGACGATCGCGCTCGCGGTGGCGAGGCTCGCCACGGATCCGAGGGTCGTCTCGGCGTAGCGCCGGCTATTCTCGCCCAGTCGCTGGATCTCGGCCGGATCGGCCACGAGGTCGATGATGGCACGGACGAGTGACCGCGCGTCCCCGGCCCTGACCACGACGCCGGCGTCGGCCCGCCGGACCTCCGAAGCCGATGCCCCGGCGGGGTCGACCGCGGCGATGACCGGTCGCCCGGCGGCGAGGTACGACGTCAACTTGCTGGGCAGCGACATGTCGCGGACGGTCGAGCGCTCGGAGAGCAACAGCACGTCCGCGGCGGCGAGGACGTCGACCAGGCGCTCGCGCTCGACGAACGGTGCGAAGGTCACGTTGGTCAGTCCGTCTGCCAGTTCCAGCAGGTGGGCGCGCTGGTTGCCATCGCCCATAAGCACGAATCGCAGGCGCGGATCCACGGCCATCGCGCTCCGGGCGGCATCGATGATCTGCTCAAGCCCCTGCTTGAGGCCCATGTTACCCGCGTGCAGTGCGATGACCTCGTCGCCACGCCACCCGAGCTCAGTGCGAACATCCTGTCGGTCGCGGGCGGGCGGTGGAAGGTGCGCCCAGTTGGGTAGGTGGACGATCCGTCGTGCCTCCACGCCCATGCCAGCCAGGATCGGGATGAAGGCCGCGGCGACCGGGGCGACGACCGTCGCTCGACGCAGCGCCCAGCGCTCGATGGAGCCCGTGACGGCCGCCGCGCGCCGTCCCCCGGTGATGCCGCTCTGGGCCGCCGCCGCCGACATGATGTCCTGGACGATGATCCCGTAAGCGGCACCGGCGCGCGCCGCCGCGATGCGGGCGAGCACGCCGCCGCTCATGCTCGGGATGACGCCTAGCACGGCATCCGGGCGCTGTCCCTGGCCGCGCATGCTGGCGTGGGCGAGGAAGCTCGCCTCGTAGACGGCGCGGCGCGCGGCGGATTGGCGACGCGGGATGTGGTGTCGGAAGCGTTCGATCCGGACGCCGGCCCGCTGCTCGGTCTGGCGCCATCGACCCCGATACCTGGCGTCCACCTCCCACGCCGGGTAATGCGGCATCCCGGCGACGACGGTCACCTCCATGCCGTTCGCCGCCAGGTGCTCGGCGATGCCGGTCGAATACGGGGCGTTGCCTGACTCCTCGGGCCAGTAGTACATCGAATAGATGAGGATGCGCGGGGCCGCGCCGCGCTCAGCCACGAGCGCCCCATTCCGCGCGGTGCCAGAGCTCGATCTCGCGGCCGCGCAGGACGTTGATCCAGCCCAGGGCGAAGGCCAGGTTGACGACCGCGAACGAGCGGGCGAAGGCGATGATCCGTGGCGGCCGCCGGCCCGCGCCGATGGCGACGTGCGCCGCGACCGCCACCACCGCCCCGATCAGGACCGCCAGCGGCGCGACGACGTAGACGCCACCCAGCGCCAAACCGCCGAGCGCCGCGCCGGCGATGAACCAGGGTGTCGCCCAGCGCAGCAGTTTGTGCGACCAGATCGCCAGCGCCGCCCCGGGTCGACGCCAGGGCGCCAGGCGCCCCGCCATCGACAGGTTGGCCCGGATGCCGCGCGTCGCCGTTCGCGTCCGGTTGCGGAACTGCTCACGAAGGCCGCTGATCGGGCGGTCCGTCGCGACGGCGCCCGGGACGTAGAGGACGAGCCCACCGGACTCCGCGACGTAGAGCGGGAGCAGATGGTCCATGGACGCGTTGGCCGGCACGGGCCGGTACGCGGAGCGACGGAGAGCGAACAGCGCCCCGGTCACGGCCGTCAGGAGTCCGGCGCGGCTCTCGAGTTCCCGGACCCGACGCTCGTAGCGCCAGTACAGGCCCTCCTGGGTCGAGGTGGTCGTGGCCGACTCACCGCGCCACTCGATGCGGCCGGTCACGCCGTCGACCCGGGGATCGCGGAAGGCCTCGGCCATCGCCGCGAGACAGCCCTCCGAGTAGCGCGTCTCGGCGTCGGTCAGGACGACCACGTCGCCTTGCGCCGCGGCGAACATGGCGGCCTGCGTCGGGGTCTGGCCACCTCGCGGCAGCGACAGCAGCCGGATCCGGGCATCCGCCGCGGCCAGCCCGGCCACGATCGAATCGGTCGCGTCCGTGGAGCCGTCAGAGCCGATGAGGACTTCCTTGACCGGGGCTCCGGCGTCGGCCTGGGCCAGGACGTCGGCGATGCGCTCCGCGATGTGCTCGGCCTCGTCGTGAACGGCGATCGCGACGCTGAGGCCCGGTCGAGGGGCGCTGGCCTGCAGAACCATGGGCCGTCGGCGGGCGATCAGCGCGACGAGCGCCGGGTACCCGACGTACACCCAGCCGAGCGCTGCGGTCGAGAGCCAGAACAGAACGGCGGGGAGCACGGCCAGAGGGTACCTGCTCGGTGCTTCTGCGGCACGCCCGTCGACCGTTCGCAGCAGTGGCAATGAGGTTGTCTCGTTACAATCTCCCCTCTGCGTCCTTTACAATCTCCCCTCTGAAGGATGGCGCATGACAGCCAAACGTGGATCTGGCGCGTGGCTCGATGATCAGTGCCACGACAGCAACGGGAAGCGGGCTTGCCAGTGCGTGGCAAGGCGGGCCGTTTCGGCCCGGCGCGTATGGTCGGCGGCAAACGCCGAGCCCGCACGTTGCAGGTCCCGGGCTCGAGCGGGATCGGCCCCGAGTTCGCGGATCGCCTGGGCGAGGGCAACCGGATCGTCCGCGCTGACGATGGCTAGCCGCTCCTGGCCCAACGCCCGGAGCGTGCCGCTGGGCGTGGCGATGACCGGCAGCCCGACCGCGAACGCATCGAGCACGACCTTGGGAAACCCCTCGGCCGGGGAGGGGAAGACGAACAGGTCGGCCGCCGCGAGCGCGTCCAGGTATGGGCCGCGGTCGGTGAGATAGCCGTGCCAGCGGACGTGCTCCGCCACGCCGAGTCGCTGTGCCTCCGCTTCCAGCGCGCCGCGCGCCGGTCCGTCGCCGACGATGTCAAGCACGACCCGCCGACCCTGCGGCGGATCCGCGGCGAGCGCGGCAACGGCGGCGAGCAGGGTCTCAAGGCCTTTGCCCGCGGCCAGCCGCCCGGCCCAAGCCAGGCGCAGCCGACCGTCCTGTCGTGGCCAGGCGGCGCCAGCGACATCACTGATCTCCTCAGCCTCCACCAGGCTGCTGACGACGCCCGTGCCATCCAGGTCCTCGCCGACGACGAGCCGATCGCCCCCGGCCGACGCCAACCTACCGGCGACGTCGTACGTGAGCCCCACCGCCCGGGCCCCGACTGCCGCGAGCCCGCCCCGGCGTTGAGCGCTCGCCACGTCGTATGCGCTCCCCGCCACGTAGCCGAACCGTGGCACGCCCGCCTTGCGGGCGAGCGCAGCCGCCAGCGGCGCGTTCGAGGCCGGCACCTTCATCCACACCAGGTCCGCGTCGGCTATGGCCGCACGCAGGATCGGCAGGTTCGCGCGGAGCATGGCCGGCAGATGCCGCAGGTAGCCGGCGATCCCCTCGAACGGGGCGGTCGCCACCACGAGGATCCGCGGGTCGAGCGGGCGTGTCACCGGCGCCACCGCGACGTCGCGCACCGGCACGCACGACGTGATCGACGCGACCGGCGACCCTGGCACGTCTAGCAGCGCCGCGGCGAAGTGCTGGAAGGTCGCGTTCACCGGATGGACACGACCTCCCCACGACACGTGCGGGTTGTCATCGACGATGACCAGGCGGATGCCCATGGATCAGGGCTCCTCACCCGGTTCGCGTTCGGAGATGATCGTGTCGGCGGCATCATCGCCACCGCGCAGGCCGACCAGCGGCCCGGCCCGCCGGCCGCGCAGTCGATCGACGATCGCGCGCAGCGCGCGCACGAGTGCCGCGATGTCCGAGCGCCGGATGACGAGCGTCTCCGCCCAGCCGCGGCCCGACAGGCGATGGAACACGACCAGCGTGATGAGCGCCGTGACGAGATACGACACCGACGACGCGGCAGCCGCCCCGCGGATGCCGTGGATCGGGATGAGGACGAGGTTCGCCCCGATGTTCACGGCCAGCCCGACCACGAGGATGAGCGTCCCCGTTCCTG
>JBPPMZ010000011.1:0-12132 GCA_051306295.1 Candidatus Limnocylindrales bacterium | reverse complement strand
GCGCAGGCCGCTGAGGAAGCGGGTACCCATGTCGCGCGCATTCGCGACGAGGCCCTCGTCCTCGATGACGTCCAGCGTGGCGTTCGCGGCCGCGCAGGACACGACGTTGCCGCCGTACGTCCCGCCGTGCGACCCGGGCTTCCAGTGTGCCATGAGCTCGCGGCGGGCCAGGATGCCCGACAGCGGAAGGCCCGACGCGATGCCCTTGGCCATGACCAGGATGTCGGGCTCGACGTCCCAGTGGCGGACCGCGAACATCTCGCCGGTTCGCCCGAAGCCGGTCTGCACCTCGTCGGCGATGAGCAGGATCCCGTGCTGGGCGGTGATCTCCCGGAGTCGGGGCAGGAACCCGGGCGGGGGCACGAGGTAGCCGCCTTCGCCGAGCACGGGCTCCACGATGACCGCCGCGACCCGGTCGGGGTAGATGAACTGGTGGAAGGTCAGGTCGAGCTGGGCCTCCCAGTCACAGGTGCATGCGTCGATGGCGTGGCCGCCACCGGGCGCGCGGTAGCAGTACGGATAGGCGGTGTGGTAGATGCTCCCCGGCAGCGGCTCGAACGCCGCGCGGTAGACGTCCTTGGCGGTCGTGAGCGCCATCGTCTGGGCCGTTCGGCCGTGGTAGCCGTAGCGGAAGGCCAGGATGGCCGGCCGCCCGGTCGCGACCCGAGCCAGCTTGACCGCCGCTTCGACGGCCTCCGCCCCGCTGTTGGACAGGAACGCCTGGTACGGCCCGCCCGGGAGCAGCCGCGGCAGCCGCTCGTACAGGCGCAGGCCAGGCTCGTGGTAGAGGATGTTCTGCTGGCCGTGGAGTAGCTTCTGCGCCTGCGCGGCCACGGCCGCCGCGACCCGTGGATGGGCGTGCCCGGTGTTCGTCACGCCGATCCCGGACGAGTAGTCCAGGTAGCGCTCACCGTCCCGGGTGATCAGCCACGACCCCTCTCCGCGGTCGACGTCGAGGTTCGTGATGCGGCCCCAGACCGACGGCACCACGGCGTGGTCGGGGAGGCTCGTCAGGCTGTCCGTCATCGAGGGTACTCAGGCCTCCGGCTGCGGGATCCTGGTCGGCGCGATCGAAGAGGCCGCATCGGCGGGTCCGGGCCTGGGCGGGGGAAGCGGTCGGTTGGCTCGCGCCTGGAGGATCGTCGAGACGGCGACGAACCCGACGGCGATGAGGAAAAAGGCCGTGCCGATGACGTTGACCTGGACCGGGACCCCGACGCGGGCCGAGCCCCAGATGAAGATCGGGAAGGTCGACGTGCGGCCGGCGGTGAAGCTGGTGATGACGTAGTCGTCGATCGACAGGCTGAACGCGAGCAACGCGGCGGCCATGATGCCCGGCAGGATCATCGGGAAGGTCACCTTCCAGAAGGTCGTCCACTCGTTGGCGCCCAGATCCATCGCCGCCTCCTCGAGGTGGCGGTCGAAGCCGGTCAGGCGCGCGCGCACGGTCACCACGACATAACTGATGTTGAACATGATGTGGGCGATGAGGATGGTCACGAAGTTCGTCGGGAAGAACGGCGGCTCGCCGATCGCCACGAACAGGGTCAGCAGCGAGGCACCCAGCACGATCTCCGGCGTGGCCATCGGCAGGAAGATCAGGAGGTTGGTGGCTGACGAGCCCCGGAACCCGTAGCGCACCAGCGCCAGGGCGATGAGGGTACCCAGGGCGGTCGCGACGACGGTCGACAACAGGGCGATGAGCACGCTCGCGCGCACGACATCGAACAGGCCCGGCACGCCGAACGGGTCGAGCCAGCCATCGAGCGAGAAGCCGTGCCAGATGAGGTTGCTCTTGCCGGGCGGGTCGTTGACCGAGAAGAGGGCCATCACCGCGACGGGAAGCATGAGGTACAGGATGGCGAAAGCGGTGTACGCGAACAGCAGGTAGCGGTCGAAGAAGCGCGCGACCCGGTCAACGAGCGGGCGGGCGTGCGGGACGCCGGCGGGCGCGGCGCTCGTCATCGGGAGCTCGTCAGCTCTTCCGTGCCCAGGACACGGGCATAGATCGCGACCGCGACCAGGATGCCGGCCATCAGGATGAAGCTCAGGGCGGCGGCCGTCGGGTAGTCGTTGTTCTCCAGGAACCGGCTCTGGATCACGTTGCCGATCATCCGCGTCTGGGTGTTGCCCAGCAGTTCGGCGTTGACGAAGTCGCCCATCGCCGGGATGAAGACGAGGAGTGAGCCCGCGAAGACACCGGGCAGCGACAGCGGCAGGACGACGCGGATGAAGGATTCGGACAGGAACAGGGTGCCGATGAGCGCTCCCATGACGAGCCCCACCGCTGCCCAGGTCAGGACGTCGTACTCGAACGCGGCGGCCAGCACGCCGGCCAGCGCGGCCCCGACGAGCGCGCCCGCGAACGTGCCGGCCGGTCGCCACGGGCCGGCGTACAGGTCCTTGGCGGCCTCGACGAGGCGGGTATCGATCTTCTCGAGGGAGACGTAGATCGGCAGCGTCATGAACGCCAGGAAGTTGTAGGCGATACCGGCCACGACCGCCGCCGGCGTGGCCAGCACCCGGAAGTCGGGCGCGAGCAGGCCCAGGTCCTTGAGTGGCCCGAACAGGATCCCGTCGTCGCCCAGGATGATCTTCCAGCTCTGGGTCCGCAGCAGGAAGCTGGTGAAGAACGGGGCGATGACCAGGAACAGGAGCAGGCTCTTGTACCGCCCGCCCTTGAACGCGATCGTGTAGGCCAGCGGGTAGGCGATCAGGAAGCAGATGACGGTCGCGGCCCCGCCGTACACGATCGACCGACCGAACTGCGGCCCGTAGCGGTCGATCGCGTCGGCGTAGGTCGTCCAGTTCGAGAGCGAGACCGTGTAGCCCGTCTCGAGCGTGCCTGACCAGAACGAGCTGATGAACATCTGGATGCTCGGGTACACATAGAACACGAGCAACCACAGGATGCCGGGCGCGAGCAGCAGGTACGGCGTCAGCCGCTGGATCTGGTGCCGCACGCCCATGGTCGGCGCTCCTGCCGGTGTCGGCGACCGGCCTAGTTGCCGGTCACCTCGGAGAACTTGTCGTTGTAGCCGGCCTCTTCCTCCTCGGTCAGGGTCTTGAAGATCCGGACCTTGGCGAGGACGTCCGCCGGCGGGAAGATGAGCGGGCTCTCGGCGAGCTCCGGATCGGCTGCCGCGAGCGCTTCCTTGGCCCCCTTGACCGGCGTCACGTAGTTGACCCAGGCCGCGATCTGGGCCGCGATCGCCGGGTCGTACACGAAGTCGATGAACAGCTCGGCGGTGTACTTGTTCTGGGCACCCTTGGGGATGAGCATGTTGTCCGTCCAGAGCATCCCGCCCTCGTCGGGCAGGGTCCAGGCGAGTGTCTCCTTCTCGCCCTGCTTGGCGATGATGTCACCCGACCAGGCCATGGCCAGCACGACATTGCCGCCGACCAGGTCCTCGGCGTACTCGTTGCCCGTGAACGACCGGACGATGCCCGCCTCGACGGCCTTGGCGATCTCGGCCAGGGCGGCGTCGAACTGCTCGGCGGTGGTGGTCGACGGATCCGTGCCCAGGCGGAACATCGAGAGGCCGATGGCGTCGCGCATCTCGGACAGGAAGGTGACCTTGCCGTTCCAGCGCGGGTCGGCGGTCCAGAACGCCTCCAGGCTGGTCAGCTCGCCGGTCACGGCGCTGTCGTAGCCGAGACCGGTCATGCCGGACTGCCAGGGAGCGTGCTTGTCGTCGGTCGGATCGAAATCGACGCCGACGTAGGCGTCCTGGAGGTTGGCGACCTTGTTGGGCATGTTGGCCAGGTCGAACGTCTCGGTCCAGCCCAGGCGGATGAGGCGGGCGGCCATGAAGTCCGTGACGACGATGAGGTCCCAGCCGGAGTCCTGTCCGCCCTGCAGCGGGGGCCGGATGGTGCCGAAGAACTCCTCGTTGTCGTTGATGACCTCGGAGTAGTTGACGACCGTGCCGTACTTGGCCGTGAAGTCCTCGAGGGTCTTGTGCTTGGTCGGGTCGTTGTCATCGGTGTCGATGTACAGCGGCCAGTTCGCGAAGTTCAATTCGGCCGATGGGCTCTGCGGCGCGGTCGTCGCGTCGGACGTCGGCGCGGGCGCATCGGACGTGTCGGGGGACGGGGCATCGCTGGCGGTGCCGGCGGAGCCCGTGCCACCGGTCCCGCAGGCCGCCAGGAAGGCGGCTGCACCGGTCAGGGCCGACCCGGCCAGGAACCGACGGCGGGTCAGGGACGACAGGAGCGGCGTGAGCTGGTCGGTCATGGTCTCTCCTCTGGATCTGGCTGGTCGATTGACACCGGATCGGTCGATGCTGGAGCGGCGCTTGCAGGGGCGGTCGGCTCGGCCACGACGAAACTGTGATCGGGCGACCAGGTGAGCCGGACGGCCTCACCCCGGGTCCAGAGCTCAGCCTTCGTGGCGCGCTCGACGTTCTGTTCGTAGACCGTCAGCCGAGCTCCGCCGCGGGCCTGGACCTGGTATTGGGTGCTGACCCCCAGGTAGGACGCGTCCGTCACCACGCCCTCGAGCTGGTTATGACCCTCCGGCCCCGCCTCGGTCAGTTCGCGCAGGCGGATCTTCTCCGGCCGGACGCCGACCGCGATCTGACGGTGGGTGTCGGCCAGGGCACGCGGAGCCCGGATCATCGTGTCGTCGGCCAGGCGGACCGCGGCGTAGCGCTCGTCGGAACCCTCGACGGTCCCGGGCAGCAGGTTGCTGATGCCCAGGAAGCCCGCCACGAAGCGCGTCGTCGGTCGCTCGTACAGGCCCTCCGGGTCGCCGAGCTGTTCGTAGCGGCCCTTGTTCATGACGGCGATCCGGTCGGACATCGTCATCGCCTCCTCCTGGTCGTGGGTCACGTAGATGAACGTGATCCCGACCTCCTGCTGGATGCGCTTGAGCTCGACCTGCATCTGGCGGCGGAGTTTGAGGTCCAGGGCACCCAGTGGCTCGTCAAGGAGGAGGACCGCCGGCCGATTGATGAGCGCCCTGGCGAGCGCCACGCGCTGGGCCTGGCCGCCGGAGATCTGGGTCGGCTTGCGGCGCTCGTAGCCCGGCAGCTCCACCAGCGCGAGCATCTCGGTGACGCGGGCCTTGATCTCCGAGTCCTTGACCTTCTTGCGCCGCAGCCCGAAGGCGACGTTCTCGAAGATGGTCAGGTGCGGGAACAGGGCATAGCTCTGGAAGACCGTGTTGACGTTGCGCTGGTAGGGCGGCAGCCACGTCACGTCCTTGCCCTGGAGCTCGATGAGGCCCGATGTCGGCTCCTCGAATCCGCCGATCATCCGGAGCGTCGTCGTCTTCCCGCAGCCCGATGGCCCGAGCAGGCTGAAGAACTCGCCGTCGTTGACTTCGAGGTCGATGTGATCGACCGCGACAGCGTCGCCGAACTTCTTGACCACGTCCACGAGTCTGACGTCGACGACGGGCACGTTCGCTCGCACTCCTGCGTCCGGTCGGGGGCTACCCGGGTAGGGACATGGCGACGGCGTCCCGTCCTCCACGGTCCGCGTCGAACCGGCCATGCGCGATGGCCGCTGCGGCGAGGATATGGGCGGTGTGACCGGGGTGTCAAGGAAGCGAGAACCGTGGGGTCCCGCAGCGCAACGCTGCGAGATTCGCACGACCGGCCGGGCCTGAGGTCGTGTTTCGAAGCAATCGCGTGGCGGCTGCGGTTGGTACGCGCGTCGGCGGTCAGCGCGATGCGGCGCGCATCGCGACGACGCTGGTCGGCGTTTCCCGCGGAGCAAGGGTAGGATTGCCATTCCGTCACCATCCGCGTCAGAACGAGGTCCGTCCGCCGCATGACTGCCATCTCCGAAGGCGCCGTCCTCGACGCCCTGCGCCAGGTCCAGGAACCAGAACTTGGGCGCGACATCGTGACCCTCGACATGGTCAAGTCGATCGCCATCGACGGCGCTGATGTGGCGTTCACGATCGAGCTCACCACGCCCGCCTGCCCGCTCAAGGATGAGATCGAGGGCAACGCGCGCGCGGCCATGGCCGGGATCGGCGCCGGCAAGGTGGAGATCACGTGGGGCGCGATGGTCCGCCGCGCCCAGCCCCGCCAGGCCGAGCAGCTCGTCCCCGGCGTGAAGAACATCATCGCGGTCGCGTCCGGCAAGGGTGGGGTCGGCAAGAGCACGGTCAGCGTCAACCTGGCCGTCGCACTCGCCCAGGCCGGAGCCAGTGTCGGCCTGCTCGATGGCGACATCACCGGCCCCAACATCCCGATGATGATGGGCGCCGAGGGACAACCCAAGGCGAGCGCCAATAACAAGATCCTGCCCATCGAGCGCCACGGCGTGAAGATGATCTCGATCCAGTTCTTCGTCCCGGAGGGCCAGCCGATCGTGTGGCGCGGGCCGCTGGTCGGCGGCGCGATCCAGCAGTTCCTGCGCGATGTGGAGTGGGGCGACCTGGACTACCTGGTCATCGACCTGCCGCCCGGCACGTCCGACGCACAGCTCACCCTCGCCCAGGCCGTGCCGGTCAGCGGCGCGGTCCTCGTGACCACCCCGCAGGAGGTCTCGCTCAGCGACGTGACCAAGGCCCTGGCGATGTTCCAGCGCCTGAGCGTCCCGGTCCTGGGCGTCGTCGAGAACATGACCGCCTTCGCCTGTCCGCACTGCGGGGAGTTGACCGAGATCTTCGGACGCGGCGGCGGTGAGCGATTCGCCGCCGAGCACGGCCTCGAGTTCCTGGGCGGCGTGCCGCTCGACATCACCGTCCGCCAGGGCGGCGACGTCGGGGTGCCCGCGGTGGCCCAGCGGGAGCCCGGGCCGGCGGCCAAGGCCCTGACGGGGATCGCGCAGGCCGTCGCGGCGCGGATGAGTGTGCGCGCCGCGAACGCCGACGCGCGCCCGCTCCTGACGATCTCCTGATCCGGTAGCCGGGCCCGTCGTGCGCTGCGCGTCGTGCGGGTCCGAGTCACCGCCCGAGGCACGGTTCTGCGCGCGCTGCGGGGCCGCCCTGGCCGGAGGGTCCGCGCCGGCGGCCCAGGATGGATCGGCAGCGGCGGGCATGCCGGTCGTCACCGGGGATCGACGCGTCGTGACGGCGCTGTTCGCCGACCTGGTCGACTACGTCCGGATGCTGGCCGAGTATGACCCCGAGGTGGTCCGGGCCCGGGTGACCGCCGCCCTCGCGACCATGAGCGAGGCGATCGTTCGGTTCGGCGGGACGCGCGAGAAGTTCATCGGCGACGCCGTGTTCGCCGTCTTCGGCTGGCCGCTAGGGCACGACGACGACGCCGTCCGGGCCGCCCTGGCCGCCCTGGCCATCCGGGCCGGCCTGCAGGACATCGGCGACGGCTCGGACCCACTGGATGTCCGGATCGGCCTGGCCACCGGAGAGGTCGTGGCGGCCGGCGCCGGTCGGCTCCTGGACGGAGATCTGGGTCTGACCGGAGAGGCCATCACGACGGCCGCGCGCATCCAGTCCCTGGCGCGCGCCGGCCAGATCCTCCTGGACGGAGCCACCCTCCGGGCGGCACGCGGCCGACTGGCGACGGACCCCGGCGGCTCGGTTGTGCTGCGCGGCCAGTCGGTGCCGGTCGAACTGCACTCCCTGCTCGGAGAGGCCGGGATGGGACCGTGGACGCCCCATCGAGCCGCGGCCAGCGGACCCCTCGTCGGACGCGTCGCGGAGTCCGCCTGTCTCGTCGCTGCCATCGAACGCTGTCATGCCACCGGCGCAGGCGGCACGGTGGTGGTCGTGGGTGAGGCCGGCGTCGGGAAGTCGCGCTTGTTGGAGGCCATGGAGCCAGTGGCGCGCGACCTCGGCTTCGCGTGGACCTGGACGGAGAACGTGTCCTACGGCCGGGGTGAGCCATACCGGTACGCGCGGCTCTTCGCGCAGGCCATGGCCGACGAGCAGGGGGTCGACTCGGGGACGCTCCTGCGGCGGTTGTTGTTCACCGGTGAACAGGACCCGGCGAGGATCCGGCGCTACGGCGGGGCGATCGCCGCCATCGCTCGCGATGCGTCGTTCTCCGGCTGGGAGGCGGAGGCCACGGATATGCCCAGCGACCTGGCCGAGGTCGCCACGACCCTTGCCGAGCTCGCGGCGCGCTACCTGGAGCGGGTCTTCGCCGAGACCGGCCCGCGCGTCGTCGTCATCGACGATCTCCATTGGCAGGACCCGTCCAGCGCGGCCCTCATCGAGCTCCTGATCGACGCCGCCACGCGGCACCCACTGGTGGTGCTGGCCGGTACCCGGCGCGGCGACCTGCCGGCCTGGATCGGGCGCCCCGATGTCTCGGTGGTCGAACTCCACGGCCTCGATGCCCCCGAAACCGCACGGCTGGCCACGCTCGTCGCCAGGGCGGCGGTCGAGGCGGACGGCGCGCGCAGCATCCATGAGCGGACCGGCGGTAACCCGCTGTTCGTGAGCGAGACGGTCCGCGCGTACCTGGAGGATGGCACGCTGGCCCTGCGCGACGGCCGAGTCGCGCTCATCGACTCGGGGCAGCCGCGAGTCCCGGTGACCCTGCGCGCGATCCTGGGCGCCCGCATCGATGCCCTGGACCCGGCGGCGCGCGAAGCCGTCGGCGTGGCAGCGGTCATCGGGACCCGGTTCCGGGGCTCGCTCCTCGCCGAGCTGCTCGATCGCGTCCCGGAGCCCGGCGTCCTGGACCGGCTCGCTGAGGCGGCGATGATCCTGCCGGTCGATGACGACGAGTGGCGGTTCGCCCACGCGCTCATCCACGACGCGGTTTATGGTGGGCTGCTGGCCAGCGACCGACGCATCCTGCATGCCAGGCTGGCCGACCATCTCGAGGGTCGTCCCGGACCGCCGGTCATCGAGCAGATCGCCGCCCACCGCGCGGCCGCCGGCGACACGGAACGGGCGCTACCGCTCCTCCGTGAGGCCGCGCGTTCCGCGTTGACGTTGGGCGCGGCCCACGAGGCGGTCGCGTTCTGGAAGCGGGCGGCGGAGCTGGCCGGGCCGCTCGATCCAGCTGCGGCGGCGGCGGACCGACGCGAGGCCGAGGCGGCAGGGCGCGCGGTCGAGGCGCTCCGGGCCCTGACCGACGAGATCCGCGCCTGAGGCGGACGTCAGACCGTCAGACGGCGGTGAGCCCCGGGTGGGCGTCACTCGCTTCGTGGGACGCATGGGGACTCGTCACCGTCACGACGGCCCCGTCGATCGCAGGCCGGGCGCGCAGGCCGGAGGCGGCGCACAACGTCTCCAGCTCCGGGCGCCGCGCCGGGCCGTAGTGCACGAGCATCGTCGACCGGGCCTCCGCGGCACGGGCCAGGTCGAGTGCCTCCTCCGCGGTCAGGTGACCGCGCTCCTCGTCGTCGTAGTTCGAGGTCTGCAGCGCCGCCTCGATGAGCAGCAGGTCCACCCCGCGCATCGCCGCCACGACCGTGTCGGACGGGCCAGTGTCCCCGGTATATCCCAGCCGGGCGCCATCGGGCGCCTCGATGACCACGCCCCAGGCTGGCACGTAGTGGCGACCCCGGACGAAGCGGACGCGCAGCGGCCCGATCTCGAGCGCCTGCTCCGGGTCGTACTCGACGGCATCGAACGCGGCGTCGAAGAACCCGGCCCGCTCTGACACCGCGGTCGCCAGGGCATCAAGGCGGGCCCGGCCGCCGGGCGGCAGGTGGAGGGCCAGTGGGTCCGGGGCCCGCTCTCCCCAGGGGTAGAGGTAGCGCAGGCCCACGAGGTCCAGGTAGTGATCGGCGTGCATGTGGCCGACGATGACCGCCGCCAGCGCATGCGGATCGAGCACACGTTGGAGCTGGCGGATGACGCCCTGGCCGACATCGAGCAGGATGGCCGTCGTGGCCCATTCCACGAGGAACCCGGCGGCCGGGGTGGCCGGGTGTGGGGCGGCCGTGCTGCAGCCGAGCACGGTGAGCCGAAGACGTTCGCCGAGGACGTCGCGCATCCGCGCATCCTAGGGTGTCGGCGACCCGTCCGGAGCAACGGGCTGACGGCCACGCTGTCAGCCGCCCGACATCACCACATCAGGCCATGGGCTCCGTCGCGGACCGCTAGGATGCTTCTCATGCCGCTCGGCTCGCCGGTCCTGCAGTCGCTGTCCGGGATCCCGTTCTTCGGTGGGCTGGACCCGGCCGCCCTGGAGCGCCTCGCGGCCTCCATGCGTGCCCGTCGATTCCGACGCGGCGAAGTCATCTTCCACATCGGTGACCCGGGCGACGCGCTGTTCGTCATCGTCAGCGGGGACGTCAAGATCTCGCTGCCCTCCGAAACGGGGGATGAGGCCATCCTGGCCACGCTCCGTCCGGGTGATGTCTTCGGCGAGCTTGCCCTGCTCGATGGCGCGCCCCGCTCCGCGAGTGCCACCGCCCTCGGGCCGACGGAGACCGTGGTCCTGCCGCGCGACCGCTTCCGGGAGCTCCTGGCGAGCGAGGCCGGCTTCCGCGACGCCCTGCTCGCGTCCATCGCCGGGGAGCTGCGCCGCCTCACGCATCACGTCGAGGAGCTGCATTTCCTGGACATCACGGGTCGCCTGGCGGCGCGCCTGGTCCGGCTGGCAGAGGAAGGCGGGACGGCGATGCCGGATGGGGCGATCCAGCTCCGCGCGAATCTGACCCAGGCCGATCTTGCGGCGATGGTCGGCTGTACCCGCCAGAGCGTGAACAAGCTGCTTGGCCAGTTCACCGACGATGGCCTGGTCCGCCTCGAGCGCGACGGGATCGTCGTCACCGACCTCGCCGGTCTGACCGCTACCGCGCGCCGCTAGGCGTCGCCTTTCGGGCCGTCGCCGGGGACCTCGATGGCCCGCAAGGTGGTCAGGAGGATCGCCGCCGTCGTCAGTGCGGACCGTGACCGACCAAGACTTCCGCCGAGGAAGGCGATGCGTCGCTCGGTGCGCGCGTCGTTCGGCGTGACGACGGCCACGCTGACGGTCGTGTCCGGTCCGCGTTCGCGAGCCCGGACCGCCAGGCCGATCGCCGTCCCGGCGCGTTCACGGATCGAGCGCGCCAGCTCGATGAGCGGCGCCGGGTCGGCCAGCCGCTGGGCGTCGCCGGCCGCGGGCGCGTCGTCCTCGTATGACGGCGCGGGGTCGTCGGCGACGATCTCATCGAGGACCAGCCAGTCCACGTCGCCGAGCAGCGCCGCGACCTGCCCGCGGGTCCCGATCTCGGTCATCGCCAGCTGCCAGCCAAGCTCGGCCAGGCGCGCTCCGATGGCGGCCGACCACGTCGTCGCGCCGGTCGCCCAGATGTGCGCGCCCAGCTGCTCGACCACGAGCGCGGCCGCGACCTCGACGAGCTCCCCGGCGGCCGTGGTGCCGTCACCCCGGGCCGATACTCGAACGTCCACCGCCTCGACCCGGGCATACGTGGCGATCTCCGGGTTCGGTCGCCGAAGCAGGGCTTCTCCCAGCCGTTCCGCGACCTGGGATTCGCCGATGCCCATCAGGCGGAACGTGCGCGAGGCGACATCCGCGCCAAGGCCGCGGGCGCGCAGCGCGGGCAGGGCGTGGTCGTGCCACATCGGCCGCATCTCGCGCGGTGGCCCGGGCAGCGCCACGATGACGCCTCCATCCGGGCTGGACACGAACCAGCCGGGTGCCGTGCCGTTGGGATTGGGCAGAGCGGTGGCGGACGGGACGAGCCAGGCCTGCTTGAGATTGGACTCGGGGAACGGGATCCGCCGACGTGCCCACATCCCGCGCAGCCAGGCCTCCAGCTCGGCGTCCACGACCGGCGTCTCGCCGACGACCTCGGCGATCGCCTCGCGGGTCAGGTCGTCGGGCGTCGGTCCCAGGCCGCCGGTCGAGACCACCAGGTCGGCGCGTTCCAGCCCTCCCCGGAAGGCATCGACGACCGTCGCCAGGCGGTCGGGGATGGCCGTCACGCGCCCGACCGTCACGCCGGCCTCGGTCAAGGACGCGGCAACCTCGCTGGCGTTGGTGTCGCGCGTCTCGCCTACGGTCAGCTCGGTCCCGATGCTCAGCAATTCGGCACGAAGGATGGGCCGAAGGCGGGGGGAGGGGTCGGCGCTCACTCGCGCAGCGTAACGGTCCCGTGATGCGGGGGCGACCTCGTTGACGCCTGATGCGCGGCTGCGGGGCGCTATCATCGACGCGCCCCTCCCGGCGAACGGTCGGCCGCGGGCTCCTGATCCTGTTCCGGAGCGATGTCCTGAGCGACCCACGCAACGCCCCGCCGCCC
>JBPPMZ010000010.1:0-27525 GCA_051306295.1 Candidatus Limnocylindrales bacterium | reverse complement strand
AAGGCCGTGACGCCCTTGTGCTTCTTCGCTCGATCGACGCTGGCGAAGACCAGGAAGTGGTCGGCGACATCGGCGAGGCTGATCCACAGCTTCTGGCCGTTGAGGCGGTAGCTGTCGCCGTCGCGGCGGGCCGTGGTCTGGAGGTTGGCGGCATCGGTGCCGACGCCGGGCTCGGTCAGGCCGAAGGTCGCGAGCTTCTCACCGCGGGCCTGTGGGACGAGCCAGCGCTGGCGCTGTTCCTCCGTGCCCCACTGCAGGAGGGCCAGCGAGTTCAGGCCGACATGCACGCTCTGGACCACCCGGAACGAGGTGTCGGCACGCTCCAGCTCCTCGCACAGGATGGCGAAGCTGACGTAGTCCATCCCGGCGCCGCCGTAGCGCTCGGGGATCGGCGCGCCCAGGAAGCCCTGCTCGGCCATCTTGCCGAACAGTTCGCGCGGGAAGCCGTCGCCGCCGTCCCAGTCGCGGATGTGCGGGCGGATCTCGGTGTCGGCGAAGGCCCGGACAGCGGCCTGGACCAGGCGGTTCTCGTCGGTGAGGGTGAAGTCGACCATGTCCGCATCGTACCGGGCGTCGCGGCGTACCGGGTCCCCGTCCGGCCGATACACTCCGGCGATGCCATCCGACACCGATCCCGCCCCGCACCTGACGCCCGTCCTGGGCCGCTACTTCCAGCGCGAGTGGAGCCACGGCCAGGGCCATCGCCTGTTCGATACGGACGGTAAGGCGTATCTCGACTTCGCCAACGGCATCGCGGTCACGGCCCTTGGCCACGTCCACCCACGGGTCACGGCCGCCATCCACGCCCAGGTGGACAAGCTCATCGGGCCGATCTCGGCCATCGGCTTCACCGAGCCGATCAGCCGCATGGCCGACGCCCTGGCCGCCACCTTCCCGGCGCCGCTCGACTCCGTGCTGTTCCTGAACTCCGGCTCCGAAGCGATCGACGGCGCGCTCAAGCTGGCTCGACGGGTCACCGGTCGGCCCGGCATCATCGCCTTCCGTGGCGGCTTTCACGGCCGGACGTGGGGCGCGCTGTCCGTGACGAGCTCTGCGCTGAACTACCGCACCGGTTACCTGCCGGCACTGCCCGGGGTCCACCTGACACCGTTCCCGGCCGTCTACCGCGACTTCGGCGGTGACGAGGAGCGGGCGATCACCGTGGCGATGGACCACCTGCGAGCCCTGGTCGCGACCGAGATACCGGCGAGCAGCGTGGCCGCCGTGCTCATCGAGCCGGTCCAGGGCGAGGGTGGGTTCAACCCAGCGCCGCCGGCCTTCCTGGCCCAGCTTCGGGCGTTCTGCGATGAGCACGGGATCATGCTCATCACCGACGAGGTCCAGTCGGGCTACGGACGCACCGGCAAGATGTGGGCATTCGAGCACGCCGGGATCGTGCCGGACGTGGTCGTCCTCGCGAAATCGATCGCCAACGGGCTGCCGCTCTCAGCCATCGTCTCGTCGCGCGACGTGCAGGAGCGCTGGGGTCGCGGCGCGCACGGCTCGACGTATGCCGGCAACCCGGTCGCCTGCGCGGCGGGCCTGGCCGTCCTCGAGACCATCCGCGACGAGGATCTCATCGCCAATGCCGTCGCTCGTGGCGCGGAGTTGCGTGCCGGCATGGAGCGGGTCGCAGCCGAGGACGATCGCATCGGCGACGTGCGCGGTCCGGGGCTGATGGTCGGTGTCGAATTCGTTCGTGATCGGGCGACCCGCGAACCGGATGGTTCGCTGCCCGATCGCCTGTCGGCGGCCGCGGCCGATGCCGGCCTGCTGGTCCTGACCTGTGGCCGCCAGCACGAGGTCATCCGCTGGATCCCGCCGCTCGACGTGACCGCCGCGGAGATCAGCGAGGCGGTCGAGATCTTCGGCGAGGCGCTGGCGGCCATCCCGCGCGACTGAGTCCCGCCGACACTCAGAGTGGCGATACGCGGACGAACGTGCGGGCGCCGCGCCCGTGGGCCACGGAAGTGCGCGCATCGCCTGCACGTTCATCCCGAGTCGGGCACTCACAGTGGCGGCGCGAGTGAGGGCGGCGCGACTCGCGAGTGGGGACGGCGCGCGCGGCGCGGGCTACCCGACGCCCGGCGCCCGGCGAGGGACGGCAACGAGCGCCCGCCCCAGGCACGGGACGGGCGCTCGTCAAAGCGCGCAGATCGTGATCGCCGGCCCCCAGACCGGCGCGATGGAGCGACGCTAGCGGTTCTGCGAAAGGAACCTCATCACGTCGTCAAGGCGGAAGCGACGGTCGCCCCGCTTGCAGACGCGATAGAAAGGCAGCTCACCCCGGTCGCCCAGACGCTTCACCGTATTCACGTGCAGGTGGAGCATGTCGGCGACTTCGGTCGCGGTGAGCATCGGTCCAAGTTCATTGACGGCCATCGATGCCATGGGTCTGCTTGCCTCAGTTCTGCGCACTTCTTTGCGGGGCAGTCCCCTGGGGTACTCAGGGGTAGGGTCCGTCCCGCTGCGAGGCAGAGCGTAGAAGTGCGGTGGGGGTCCGTCCAAGCCGTACTTTGGGGTATCCGCCAGTACCAGACCGCACCACGCCCGCCGTGAGACCTGCCATCGGCTCGTGCGATTCGCGTCCGTCCTGGCCTGGCGCCCGACACTCGACGTCCGACCGGGTCGCCCGACGGCACGCCGCGCGCTGGCCGGGACCGCGACCATGGCACTCACGCTTCTCTTGGGCACTGCCGCTGTGGCCATCCTCGAGACCCAGGGCATCGCTGACGCCTCGCCCGTCTAACCTGGTCGCCGTGGTCGCGGTCGGCTCGGGATTCGGCACGCTGCCCGCGGTCGCGACCGCCATCCTGGCCTTTCTCATCTACGACATCCTGTTCACCGAGCCGCGCTTCTCACTGGTCGTCGCCGCCCTACCGACGACCCTCCTGACGCTCGGAATCTCCTGTCGCTCGGAACCTCCTCACGCGCCGCCACGCACGATGCGTCCGGCCTTGCGGGTGACCCTCGCGAACTCGGTCAGGTGGCGGAGGGGTCGGATATGCGACGGCGCGCCGGCGTAGATCGTGCGGATCGGGACCCAGCCGATGGGCAGCCCAAGGGCGATGCAGCGAGCGATCATCTCGACCTCGAACTCGAAGCCGGTCTCGTCGCTGTCGAGCAGGCGGCCCATCAGGGTGCGCCCGATCAGTCGATAGCCCGACTGGTTGTCCGGCACATGACGGCCCACCGCGGCGGACACCGCCCAGCCACCGACCGTGTTGGACAGCCGCCGGACACGCGGCATCGCGGCGAAATCCCGCTGCCCGACGATCAGCTCGGGGCGCGCCGCGCTCCATGCCGCCAGGAAGGCCGGGATCTCGTCGGGGTCGTGCTGGCCGTCCGCGTCGAGCGTGATGGCGGCCTCGGCGCCGGCCGCGAGGGCGTAACGGAACCCGGCGCGGAGGGCCGCGCCCTTGCCGGCATTGGGGACCTGCCGCAGGACCGTGGCCCCGGCCCGCTCCGCGGCTGCCGCCGTGTCGTCCGTGGATCCGTCATCGATGACGACGACCGGCAGGTGACGACGCGCGGCCTCGACGACCGCGCCGATGCGCGGCCCCTCCAGATAGGCCGGGATGAGAGCGAGGATCGTGGGCGGGTCGGGCTGCACCCGCGCAGTATCGCTGGCGGCGCCGTGATTTCTCATGACCGGCTCAGGAACGGGGGCGATGGTGACCGCAGTCGACGCCCTCCAGTTCGGAGGCGCGCAGCAGCGAGGCTTTCGATGACCACGAACCACGACCACGAACATCCGATCGCGGAGCCCCTTCGGCCGAGCGACGTCACGATGGACGCACCCGCTGCGCCGGTCGCGGCGCCGCTAGCGCCCTCGGATGGGGTCGCGTTCAGCCAGCGCGTGAACGGCCCGAGCAAGCTCCGAGCCGGCATCGAAGCCGGGGCCGCTGTCGCCCTGGCCGTCGGCGCCGTTGCGACCTCGTTCGCGGCCTCCCCGGCACCGTCGTCCGTGACGACCACCACCGGCACGTCCCGCCTCGCACCGGCCGCGGCGGTCCTGCCCGGGATCGACGACGAGGCCGCGGGCTTCGACCACGGTCGCTTCGGCGGTCCGGGCGGGTTCCGTGAGATCACCATCGGCGCGATCAGCGGCTCGAACATCACGCTCAAGACCGACGACGGCTGGACCCGGACCATCGCCGTGACCAGCAGCGTCGCACTTACCAAGGGCGGCCAGACCGTCGCGCTGTCGGATCTCGCGGTCGGTGACGCGGTCCGCTTCAGCCAGACCCGCAATGACGACGGGACCGTCACCGTGACGGCCATCGCGGTCGTCGTTCCGTCGGTGTCCGGCACCGTCAGCGACGTCACGTCGAGCGGCTTCAAGGTCACGACCCGCGACGGTTCGGTCTGGACGATCGCCACCGACGGCAACACGACCTACCGCATCGGCGCGGTGGACGGCACCCGTGCCGCGATCGTGGACGGCGCGCGCGTTCGCGTCGAAGGCGAGTCCACCGGCGACAACGCCCTCAAGGCGCTCGGTATCCAGGTGCCTGCGGAGCACACCCTGGGCACTGTGACGGCCAAGACGGCAAGCACGATCACCATCACCAAGCGCGATGGCACGAGCGTCACCGTCAACGTCGATGGCGACACGAAGTTCATCGTCGACGGCGACGAGGCCGCCGACCTTGCCGACATCACCGTCGACATGGTCGTGGGCGTCCAGGGCACGACCGCGAACGATGGCTCCATCGCCGCCGACGCGGTCGTGGCCGGGCGCGGAGGCTTCGGACTCGGCAAGGGCATGGGCGGCGACGGGATGCGCGGCATGGGTCGAGGCGGCTTCGGCGGTCCGGGCGGCTTCGGCGGTCCGGGCGGCTTCGGCGGCTTCGGCGGCCATGGCCCCGACGGCGACGACGATGCCGCGACGCCGAGCGCCTCGCCGACGACCGGCTCCTGAGCCGGAGGTCACAACGGGATCACGCGGGGAGGCACCCCGCTCGCATGACACGGAACGCCGCCCGGGTCCCACGACCCGGGCGGCGTCGCCGTCCCCACGAAGAATCAGAGTGACCGCGGTGCCGCGTGCGTCGATGTCCGTTCCAGCCGGCGACGGTCATCGGCCGTGGCCGACCAAAGGGCCGCGCCCATCCCGGCGGTGATCAGGCCGATGGCGATGAACACGACCTGGAGCCACGCGACGGGCTCGCCGATGCCGTCCTCGATCAGGGTGAAGCCGACCACGCCGATCTCGACGAGCTCGAAGGCGACCATGGCGATCCCCGTCGTGACGGCAGCCGCACCGGCAACCTCCGGTCGGATGAGGAGCGCGACGAACGTCACGATCGCGAGGGCCCCGACGATCCCGAGCGCGACAGCCGGCAGCGTGTAGTCGGCGAACGGCCCACCCTCGATCCAGCCCATGGGCAGGCCCGGCACGACGAACAGGGCTCCGCTGATCGCCGTGGCAGCGAGAAAGGCGGCGAGCACGAGCAGGACGCCGCGAGACACCAGGTGTGGCATCGGATCACCTCCGCCATGGAGGGTGCCGCGTCCCGAGCCGGCCGCCCAGAGTCCATCGTCCTGTGAATCTGGTGGCCATCGGCCCGGTTGTCGGATGGCATCCCCGGCAGGATTCGAACCTGCGACCTTCCGCTTAGAAGGCGGTTGCTCTGTCCACTGAGCTACGGGGACACGGGACGACCGCCGCAGTCTACGCGACTCCCGGACGGGTCTACCGCAGTCGCGATCGGGCGTGCCGGGCGCCGATCCTGTCAGTTGCTCGACTGGTGGGCACTCGTCCGGGCTCTCGAACCTCGACCGGACACGGTCGTGCGCGGCGGTGGCCTCCGACGACGTCGATCCCCGGCGTATACCCACCAAGGCTGCCGCTGTCACCGATGCCGCTGACCACCGCCCACCACGCGGGCATCTGTCAAGAACCCGGCGCGGAGGAGCCCCGCGGCGGCCCCCGTGAGCCGCACGGACCCCCGAATCCTGCGTGCTATGCTCCGCGACCCGCGACGCCGACCGGGTTCGGCGACGGGCCAGGGAGAGAGTCAGCCCCATGTCCGCCGGACCAGCAGGCACCCGCAGGACCACCGCGGGCCAGCTTGCCCTCGAACTCCCGCTCGACCTGCCGGCGATCGCCATCGCGCCCGAGTGGAAGACCCAGCAGCGCCTATGGGGCCACAGCCTGCACCCGATGTGCTCGTACCTGGCCAGCTTCCCGGCCGCCCTGACCCACGCGTTCATCGCTCGCTACTCGCGGCCCGGTGACGTCGTCCTGGACCCGTTCTCCGGACGCGGGACGACGCCGCTGCAGGCGTGTGCCGAGGGCCGCATCGGGGTCGGCAACGACCTCAACCCATTCGCCCACCTGCTCACCGCTGCCAAGGTGGAGCCAGCATCCCGGGCCGCGGCCACGACCCGCCTGGCCCAGCTGCGCCTGGCCTGGAACGCCGAGCGCGCCGGCTGGATCGCGCTCGCCGCGACCGTCCACCACGATCCGCTAGCCGCGCGCGTCCCTACGGCTGGATCCACGACCCGCCCGACCGACGGCGCGGAACCCGTCCCCGCGGAAGTGGCCGTGGCCTTCCATACGACGACCCTCGCCCAACTGCTGTTCGTGCGCACGACCCTGCGCCTCGACGACCGGACCGACCGCTTCCTCGCGGCGGCCATCACCGGGATCCTGCACGGCAAGAGCGCGAGCTACCTGTCCGAACTCATGCCCAACACGTTCAGCATGGCGCCGCGCTACGTGCGCGACTTCGCCCGGCGGACGCACTTCGCATCGCCGGAGCGAGACGTGTTCGATGGGCTGGCGGCCAAGCTGGATCGCCTCTTCCGGCAGCCACCGCCGCGCACCGAGGGCATCGCCCTGCTCGGAGACGCGCGCGACGTCGCGGCCCGCGCCGGGGCTGCGCTCCGCGCGACCGGCCGCCCTGAGCGCGTGCGCCTGGTCGTCACGTCGCCGCCGTACCTGCGGGTCGTGAAGTACGGCTACTACAACTGGCTGCGAACGTGGTTCCTCGGCTTCGATGCCCGGCACATCGATGACACCCTGGACGACGCCCATCACCGAGCGCCGTATCTCGCGTTCCTCCGCGAGGTCCTCGCCGACCTGCGGCCGATCCTGGCCGATGATGCCGTCGTCGTCCTCGTCATCGGCGATGTCGAGACCGATCGTGGGCGCCGGATCCGGGGCGGCGTCGGGCTCGCCGAGCGCGCCTTCGAGCAGGCGGCTGAGCCCGAAGGCTACCGACTCGCCGGTGTGGCCCTCGACGACGTGGCGGCGGTCCGCAAGATGACCAAGCTCTGGGGCGACGAGGCCGGCCGCGCGACGAAGACCGATCGGATCCTCATCCTGGGCGCCACCGAGACCGGCCGCCGACGCGCGCTGGCCGCGGCGCCACGCGACGTGGACTGGACCTGGCCGCCGCAAGCATTGCGCTCCCTCTGAGCCGTCCGGGCACCCGTAGCCGCCGGTAGAATGCGGCCATGCAGCAGATGTACCACCCGTCGGACCTGGCCTCGATGGACCCACTCGTCCTGATGAAGAACCTGGACCACGTCCGGATGACGAGCCGACGGCTGTCGTACATCCTCCAGCAGCAGGTCCACCTGTACACGCCGGAGGCGAACCAGCTCCGCGAGCAGATCGACCGCTATGTCGAGGCGGAGCGCCAGATCGAGGGCGAGATGGCCCGGCGGCGCATCCGCGCCTGAGCGGCGCCGGTGCCCCGCGCAAGGGGAAGCCCCGCTCGGTGGGCACCGGCGGGGCTTGGGATGCGTTCGGGCATCGCGTCGTCGACGACGGACCGAGGATCAGACCCCGGCAGGCACCGGGTTGACGCGGAACCGGATCGGCGTCTCGCGAGCGACCTCGGGCTCCCGCTCGAACACCCGCTCAGCAGGCCGCTCGGCTGCGGGCACGATGCGCACGTCGATCCCCGAGGTTTCGGCGGCGGGCATCAGCGGCACTGACGAAACTGGCGGCGCGATGGGCACGGCGATCGGCTCGAGGTCCGTGATGACCACGGTCATCGGACGCCGCAGCGCCTTCTCGTCCTCGACGATCCGGCTCGCGAGAGCGGCGAGCGCCGGCATGTCGAAGAGTCCGAAGGCGATGCCGTGGGTCGCGAGATCGTCAGCGTCGTAGCCACGAAAGAGACCGCGGTTCGCGACCGCGCACATCTCGTCATACAGCTCAGGCCAGCCCACGCGTCGGCGGCGATAGCAGAAGCGCACGAACTCGACGGCGTCGGGGTCGGTGACTGGCGTGGCGGCGGTGCGGGGATCCATCGATGGCGCGCCCTCCCTTCGGCCGGGCACGGGCGATCGCGGACGGGATCGCGGGCGCGCTCGGCAATCATCTCGAAACGGAAGGTCCGAACGATCGGCCCCTCACGTCCGATCGGTCGGACCTCATGGTCCAGGTCGTGGTCGACGTCGGGGTCTTGGGGGACGTCGACCGGTGCCGGTCATCGTATGCCTATCGGCCGATCGCCGGAAGGGGGCTTGTCCACGAGTCTGTCCACGAACTTTTCCACAAGAACAGGTGTTCGCCGAACGCCTGTACGGAACGTGCGTGAACCGGTTCAGCTCCCTCGCCGGGCCAGGCCGAGACCCGGCCGGTCCGTGAGCCGCCAGCGCTTGTCGGCGCCGAACGTCAGGCCCTCGAAGGGGTCGGCGGCGAGCAACAGGTTGCCGTCCAGGTCCACCCATTCGGCCAACGAGGCGACGACCGCGGACGCCGCGATCCCGACCGAGGTCTCCTCCATGCAGCCCAGGAACGTCCGGAACCCGAGGTTCCGCGCGCGCTCGAGCATCGCCTTCGCCGGACCGATGCCGCCGCACTTGGCGAGCTTGACGTTGACGCCCGCGACGACGCCGACCAGGGCATCGAGATCCTCGTCGGTCACAGCACTCTCGTCGGCGACGATCGGCAGGCTGGATCGCTCCTGCAGCCACCCCAGGTCGCGGTAGGCGCGCGCCGGAAAGGGCTGCTCGATGAGCTCGACGCCGAGATCCACGAGCTCGGGCAGGAGTGTCAGGGCGTCGGTCCGCGTCCAGCCCGTGTTGGCGTCCACCCGGATCGGCCCGCCATACACCTCGCGCACGGCCTGGAGCGTCGCCAGGTCGGCCGGCCCGCCGCACTTGATCTTGAGCGCCGGGAAGTCGGCGGCTCGCCGCGCCCGCTCGGCGACGGCAGCCGGCTCATCGATGCCGATCGTGAAGTCGGTCGGGGGGAGATCCGGCGACAGGCCGAGCAACGCGTGGATCGGGATGCCCTGGACCTTGCCCGCGAGATCGTGCATCGCGATGTCCAGCGCGCACTTGGCCGCCCCGTTCCAGCGGATGGCAGCGTCCATCGACTCGCGGGCGGATCCGAGGCCGGTCGCGTCGGGGGACGTCTCGCCGACCACATCCAGGAGATGAGGGAGGACCGCCGCCATCGACTCAGGCGTCTCGCCGTAGAACCGGTCCGGATAGCCCTCCCCCACCCCGACGATGTCCGGAAAGCGATCGTCGCGCAGCTCGACGACGACCGTGGTGATCCGCGTGCCCTCGCCATGGTCTGACCGGGCGATCCGGAACGGGTCGCGCAGGGCGAGTGAGAGGACCTCGTGACTGAGCGTCAGACCCACGGGAGCGCATCCACGCGCGCACGGACCTGCGCCCACAGCGCGTCGGGCCCGAAGCGGACCGGGTCGTCAGCGGGCAGCTCGGTCTCCGCCGATATGGCCGAGATGACCGCGCGTGCCTCATCGTCATCGGGATAGCGAGAGGTGTTGAGTGCCACGGCCACGACCCTCGACGGGGCGACCAATTCGGCGATCCGCTCGTGCAGCTCGATGAACGGGACCAGCGAGGCGATCGGGAACGACGCCTCCGGCAGGTGCTCGAAGTCGTGCTCCTCGAGCCCCGGCTTGTGAACGAGGATCATCGCGTGCGGCGTCGCCCCGTGGATGAGGCCCATGGTCACCGCGCTGTAGGCCGGATGGTCGATGGATCCCTGACCCTCGACGAGGACCCAGTCGCCGCGCGCCTCGCCCTGCTCGACGAGCCACTCGACCGTGCCATTGGTGAAGTCGCTGATGACCCGGTCGACGGCCACACCCCAGCCCTCGATCATCATCCCGGTCTGGCCGGTCGGGACCATCACCGCGGACACGCCGTCGCGCCGGGCGGCAGCGACCAGCTCCAGGGCGACCGACATCTTGCCGATGGCGCAGTCGGTCCCGACCGTGAGGATGACGCGGCTCCCCTGCCGGTGCCGTCGCCCGACGGTCGTCTCCATCCGATCGGGCGAGCGGCGATAGTCGATGAGGCGCGTGCCCGCCGCCGTCGCCGCCGCCGCGAACTCCGGATCGTCGCCAAGGAACTGGTGAAGCCCTGAGTGGATGTCGAGGCCGGCGCCGATGGCGTCGAGGATGATCGACCGCCACTCGACGGGCAATCGCCCGCCGGTCGGCGCGATGCCGATCAGCAGCCCGTTCGGCCGGACCGGTCCTCCCAGCGCCGCGGTCAGCGTCGCGACGAAGGGGACGTCGAAGGCGGGCAGGAACTCGCGCAGATTCCGCCCGGCCATGGTCGAATCCAGGATCGCGATGATCTCGTCGCGGCCGTAGCGGATGACCCCGATGGCCGTCTTGGCGCCATGGAGGTCGAACTGGCCCTCGGTCAGGATGACGAGGCGGCGGGGCGCGATCGGCGGCTGCACCTCGGCAGTGTAGGGAACGCTGGACCGTGGAGTAGCATCCGGACATGAGTTTCGACGTCGCTGCCGAAGCCTACGACCGGTTCATGGGCCTCTACTCCGTCCTCCTCGCCCCGCAGATGGCCGATCTCGCCGGGCTCGTCCCGGGACAGCGCGTGATCGATGTCGGCTGCGGGCCGGGCGCCCTGACCGGGGAGCTCGTCGCTCGCGTCGGCGCGGCGGGTGTCGCGGCCGTGGATCCCTCCGCTCCGTTCGTCGAGGCGGCCGAGGCGCGCCACGCGGGCGTCGATGTCCGCCAGGCGACGGCTGAGGCGCTGCCATTCGATGACGACGCGTTCGATGCGGCGCTAGCCCAGCTGGTGGTCCATTTCATGGCCGATCCGGTGGCTGGCATCAGGGAGATGCGCCGCGTCACGCGGCCAGGTGGCGTCGTCGTCGCGTGCGTCTGGGACCACGCCGGGGGTCAGGGTCCGCTAGGTCTGTTCTGGCGTGCCGCGCGCGAGCTCGATCCGGGTGTTCACGACGAGTCCGGTCTGGCCGGCGCCCGGGAGGGACACCTCGCCGAGTTGTTCGCGGCGGCCGGCCTGCGCGACATCCACGAGACGACGCTCGTCGCCGACCTGGAGCATCCCCACTTCGATGCCTGGTGGGAGCCGTTCACCCGTGGGGTGGGGCCGGCCGGCGCGTACGTCGCCAAGCTCGACCCCGATGCCCAGGCCGCGCTGCGCGAACGCTGTCGGGAAGGCCTGCCGGACGGTCCGTTCGTGATCCCCGCCCGTGCCTGGGCCACCCGCGGCCACGCCTGACGCAAGACGACCATCGTCCCGCCGATCGGCGCGGGATCGAACAGATGCGCCCCTTCGATCGCTCTACCCACTGATCGGTCCACCAGGACCGACCGCCACGAAACGGAGTGACGGGTGCAGATCGGATTGGTCGAGCAGGCGCAACGGGGCGACGCGGAGGCGTTCGACTCCCTGGCGCGCCTGGTCGGCGACCGATGCCTGGCGATCGCGGTACGGATCCTCCGCGACCATGCCCTGGCCGAAGACGCCGTCCAGGCCGCGTTGATCAAGGCCTGGACCGAGCTCCGAAGTCTGCGTGACCCGTCCCGCTTCGAGCCGTGGCTCCACCGCATCCTCACCAATGCGTGCTACGCCGAGGCCAGGCGTCGCACGCGATGGGCCGAGGGCCTCAGGATCCTTCGCGTCGACGGGGCGCACGGCCCCGACGAGTACCTGACCGTCGACGACCGCGACCTGCTCGAGCGTGCCTTCCGGAGGCTGACGATGGAGCAGCGCGCCGTCCTGGTCTTCCACCACTACCTCGGACTCTCGATCGCCGAAGTGGCGGTCCGAACCGGACTTCCAGTCGGGACGGCGAAGTCCCGCTTGCACTACGCCACGCGCGTGCTCCGGGCCAGCATCGAGGCTGACGCCCGGTCCACCGCGCCATCCCAGGAGCGACTCGCATGAGCGAGCGGCGAGATCCCGACCGGCTGATCCACCGCTTCCTGAGCGAGGGAAGTGAGCAACTGCACGACCAGGTCTACGACGCCGTCCGTGCCCAGATCGAACACCAACGACAGCGGGCCGTCTTCGGCCCGTGGAGGATGCCCGACATGAACAAGTTCACCCCGATCGGCCTCGGCATCGCCGCCGTGGTCGTGGTCCTGGTCGTCGGTTCACAGTTCCTAGCAGCGCCCGCACCCGGCGGCGTGGGCGGGGGCCCTGGCCCAACGGCCTCACCCTCCCCCACGCCCGAGCCGTCCGTGGCGGCCCCGTCGCCATCTGACGCGAGCGTCCCCGAGCGCACCTTCGCCCTCACGACCACGACGGCCCCACTGCCCGGCGGGATCGCGACGACCGTCACCATCGCGGCCCCCGGCTGGAGTGGCGCGCCCGGCGATGGCATCCTCGTCAAGGACAGCGCGGGGATGATCGGGCCATGGCACGAGCCGCTCTACGTGTATGGGGACCCGTGTCGCTGGTCGACGACGACGCCGGCGACGCCGGCCACCACGGTCGACGACATCGTGGCCGCCCTGGCGTCCCAGGCGTCGCGCGATGCCTCGGCTCCGGTCGACGTCACGCTCGACGGGTACGAGGGGAAAATGATCACCCTCCACGTGCCCGAGGACCTCGTGGCGCCACTGGAGGGAACGTTTACCGACTGCGACGAGGACAAGTTTGCCAGCTGGGGCACGGACTCGGAGCCGGGACCGGCGCGGTACCAGCAGTTCCCCGGCCAGGTCGACGAGGTCTGGATCGTCGACATCGACGGCCAGGCTGCGGTCATCGATGCCTCGTACTCCGCGGACACACCGGCCGAGACCGTCGCCGAGATGCGGGCGATCATCGAGTCGATCGACTTCCAGCCGTAGATCTCGCGATCCGCCATTCTCGGTTCCCGCGGGCGGCCCACACGGCCGCCCGCGACCCAGCGCGAGGGAGGTCGTCCATGTCCGCACGGCGCTTGGGGCTCGCACCGTTGTCGGCGATCCTGATCATGCTCGCCCTCACGACGGGTTGCCAGCCCGGCACGATCGCTCCCCCAGCCTCGTCAGCGCCCAGCAACCCGCCAGCGTCCAGCGCGACGGCAAGCCCGGCGACCCAGGACGGGAACTTGGTCATCCTCGGCCGGATCCTCACCATGGACGAGCCGGCCGTCGCCGAGGCGCTGCTCATCGAAGGCGGGATCGTGGCTGCGGTCGGCACCAGTGACGACGTCATGGCGATGGCCAGTGACCAGGTGCCCGTCATCGACATCGGCCAGAACGTCGCCTACCCAGGCTTCATCGATGCCCACGCCCACTGGATCGGCGACCGCAACTACTACGACCTCAAGACGCCGGCCGAGGCGATGGAAGCGGCCATCACGCGCGGCTGGACGTCGATCTCGGAACAATGGGTGAACCCGGCGAAGCTGGACGAACTCACCGGCCTCGCCGCGGACGAGACCATGCCGCTTCGCGTCGACGCCTACCTCGCCCTGAACTTCGGCGGCGAATTCTTCGGGGACTGGTACGAGGGCGAGGAGCGTGGGCCGGTCGGGGGCCGTTTCCGCGTCCAGGGTTTGAAGATCCACCTCGACAATGGCGCGAGCACCATCGTCAACTGGGAGCCAACGGACGTGACCGAAACCATCGGCCGCGCGGACGCGGCAGGCTGGCAGGTTTCGGTACACGCCGTCAGCACCGACGCCATCGAGATGGTCCTCGACGCCTACGAAGCGGCGCTCGGCCCGTCCGGCCTGAACCCGCTGCACCACCGGATCGAGCACGCCATCCAGGTGAGTGACGACCAGCTCGCCCGCATGGTCGCCATGGATCTGGCCGCCGTCATCCACCTGGATGGGACCGCGGGCGACTGGTTGACATGGTCGGAGTATCTGGGACACGGCAGCCCCGATGCACTGGAGGGCGGGACACGCTGGCTCACCCGCTGGCGGGCGTTCGTGGATGCCGGCCTGCATGTCGCCGCTGCCACCGACACACCGTGGTTCCTTCCAGAGTCGGTCCTGACCGATGACATCAGTCGGCCGATGGACCAGATCGCTGGCGGGATGGACGAGCGTGGTCGAACCGTCCCCGAGACCCCCGTCTGGATGCAGGATCAGCTGCTGACCGCCGAGCAAGGCCTGCGGGCGGTCACCGTGGACGCGGCCTACGCGCTCGGAGACGAGACCCGGCGCGGCCACCTGGCGCCGGGCACGCTGGGCGACGTGACGATCCTGAGCGGGGACGTCACGGCTGGCACGCCGGACGAGATCCGTGCCATGACGGTCATCGCCACGATCGTCGGTGGGGTTCCTGTCTACTGCGCCGACGTCGAGATCTGCTGACGGTCGCGCCGGTCTGGACCGCCTGCCTCAAGCCCGCTCGTCTCCGTCGGCAGGTCCGGATACGAGCCCGAGACGGACCGCGATCGCCGCGATCTCCGCTCGGCCGTTCGCACCCAGCTTCGACTTGATGTTCGAGACATGGACGCTGGCCGTCTTCTCGCTGATGTACAGGTCGGCGGCGATCTCTCGGTTCGACTGCCCACGGGTGATGCGCTCGAGGACGTCCTCCTCGCGCGGCGTGAGCCTGAACGGGAACGGGCGACCGACCGGCGAGGCGCTGGTCGCGCCGCCGGACGCCGCGGGACGGCGTTCGAGTTCCAGCCGCGACCGCGCGGCCAACTGTTCGACGTCACGCTGGAGGGGCGCCGCGCCCAGGTCGCGCGCGATCCGGCGCGCCTCTGCGGCAGCCGTCTGCGCCGCGACGCGCGACCCGCGCGAGAGCAGGAGCGCCTCGGCCTCACGGAACCGGCTGTAGGCGGCGTCGTGGGGGTGCTTGAGGTCGTCGGCCGCCTCCGCCGCCCTCGCCCACGCGTCCGCGCTGGAGCGACCGAGCAATCGGCTCAACTCGGCCTTGGCGATGACCACGTCCATGTCTACGTGGGGGTCGCCACCACCGGGCAAGGCACGCACGAGCGCCGCGTGATGATCGAGCTTGGCGTCGAACGCATGTCCGATCGCGATAGCCTCCGCCAACCCGGCCGCGTCGCCGAGTGGGCGAGCCATCGCGGCGAGGTCGGCAGCAGCACGGATCGCGAGGCGATGGCAGATGCGCATGTGGACGTCCGGGGGCGTCGGGAGAGGCGTTTGGTACCGCATACCGGATGCCTAGTGAATCGTCTCATGCGTCTCAGCCGCGTTCGGCGAGTACATCCATGAGACGCATGAGACACATGAGACACGACCGATGAGGGACCAAACAAGGGACCAGCTGGCTCTGCCGATCCGCTCGCGAAGACTCCCAGCTACGCGACGACAAGGCCCGTCACGTCTATCCTCCTTGACCGATGGATTGCCGTGTCGTTCACTTCACTCGTCCGGCTGCAGGGACACGGAAGTTCATCGAATCGAACTTGTGACAGCATCTCGACGACCCCGATCCACGGCTGACCGAACAAGGCTGGATCAAGTTGAACGGCGCCACTGACGCTCTCCTGGCGTCGTCGCCTGCGCCGTGGACAGCATTGGCGGCGCCCGGCCTACCGCGATGACGACTTTCCCACCAATGCATCTGCGATGATTGCGCGTGCGGTGGTTGCAGCTTGGCCCTCGGGGCAGCGGACGAAACGGCCGAGCCGCCGCCGAGGGAATCGCGCATGACCGAAAAGATCGATCTCCTGGTCGCCAATGGAGCCATCGTCGATCCGGGCTCGGCCTTCTCCATCAATGCCGACGTCGCCATTGACCGCGGCATCATCGTCGACGTCGGCGAACAGCTCCAGAAGAGGTTCGAGCCTACGCGGCTCATCGATGCCCGGGATGAGTACATCATCCCGGGCCTTGCCGACATGCACACCCATTTCGGGACCGGCGTGCGCCCACCCGATGAGGACGACACCGCGCCGGTTCTCGCACGACTCCTCTACTACGGCGTGACCACGACCCTCAATCTCGGCTCGTTCCAGGCGTGGCCCGGGCGCATCGATGCTTTGCGCAGCGGGCTACGAACGGGAGCGTTTCACGGGCCTCGGCTCCTCGCGGTAGGGGCGCTCATCACTGTCCCCGGATCGCATCCCACCACGACAATCTACCCCCCGCGCCTGCAGGCGAAGATCGCCGAGATCGTGGATTCCGCGCCAGCGGTGGGGCCGATTGATCTCGCGCCGGAGACTGGCCGCGCGACGACGCTCGTGCGCACCGCCGAGGATATGCGCGCAGAGGTTAAGCGAGTTGGGGACTGGGGCGCGGACGCGATCAAGATCGTCGTCGAATCGGGGCCACCGCTGTTCGGTGACGACCACCCGCAGATGTCGTCCGCATTGATATCGGCGGCGGTGGAGGCCGCCGGTCCCTACCGGATTCCGGTCATGTGTCATGTGTCGTCCATTGACGCGCTCGAGGCATGCCTCGCCAGCGGTGCGAGCTGCGCGGCGCACGCCGTCGTGAGCGCGAAGCGGCTCCCGGACGGGATCGAGGGACGGATGGCCGCCGCCGGAATGGCCCTCATTCCCACCGCATCGATGTTCGAGGGCTGGCTGAGATACCCCGCCGATCCGTCCCTGCTGGACGACTCAATCCTTGGTGAGACGCTGACATCGGCCGAGCGAGACGCCCACCGCAGCGAAGAGATGCTGTCGGCATTCGCGCGCAGGCGCAGCTTTGTCGAGGCAGCCCTTCCATCCTTGCGCGCCCATATCAAGGCCGCGACGGACGCCGGCGTTCTCATCGTCGCCGGAACGGATACCGCGAATCCCTACCGATTTCCAGGCTATGGCCTTCACGAGGAGCTGGCGTTCTATGTGTCAGCAGGCCTGACGCCGCGCGAGGCTCTGGCGACCGCGACCATGAATGCCGCTCGACTGGTCGGCGCGGAACGCGAATGGGGATCCATTCGCGAAGGGCTGGCAGCCGATCTCGTGGTCCTCGGCGCGAATCCGCTCGAAGACATCAGCAATACGCGCACGATCCGCCACGTCATCCGCGCCGGACACGTCGTGGAGCGTGCCAAGCTTCCCGTTCAGTAAGGCGACTGCATGCTCGTCGTGACGCGCCCACATATGTTTCGGTGTATCCCGCACCATCCGCGTCAACCTGACGCAATTTCGCAATTGACGCTCCTAGCCGTGCTGATAAGGGTGCTGCTACGCCAACCACCCGTGGCCACCCGCGACTATCCCGGCGATCCGCGGCTGAGCTGCCACGCGTTGGTGTCCCTAGAGTTGGTGTAACAGCGGATCCGGCCAGCACGCGCAATGGCCATCGGGTCATCCTCACGACGTTGGAGTTTGCAACCGAGGTCGAATGAGAGGTAAGACCCGATGGCCGATGCTGGCGGCCGATCCGACGGCCCGCGCGACCGTCATCGCGAGCGCTTGCAGGCCGATGGATACCGGGGTGGGATCACCATCCTCAAGGACCACCTTGCGCGGGTCCGACCGACGTTCCTCGCCACCCGGGCCTTCCAGCGCACGACGTACCGGCCGGGCGAGATCGGCCAGGTCGACTGGTGGCACACCAGTGTGCAGGTGCCCATCGGTCGCGGCGTCCGCCGCGAGGCTCGGTACGGGTTTCTCCCGATGATTGAGGGTCGCCACCTGCCATAGCGTCGCCACAACGACCTCATAGCAGGGTCGAGAAGCGCGGGAGGTCGGGGATGGCGATAGCGATGCTCATCGGGGACAGGGACATCGGTCAGCCCGTCGTCGGCCCGCTGGCGGTCGGGCGCCTCGCTGCCCTCGGGATCACGCGCATCTCCCTCCTCGACGATCAGTCCGGCTTCGGGGTCGTGCTGGAGGGCTGGGCGTTCGACTCCGCCCGGATCGATGAAGCCGTCCGGACAGTCTTCCCGGACCGAAGCGATGCCGTCCGCGTCTTTCGCGAAATCCAGCAGGTCGCGGTGTCGCCAGCGGCGTTCGAAAGGAGTTAGTGACCATGTATTCGATCAAGAGAATCCTCCCGGTTATGGGCGCAATCGCAGTGCTCGTTGCCCTCGCCCCCGTCGCGCTGGTGGGATCGGATCGCGGCTCCCACCTGGACAAGACCTGCGCCGAGGATTCATCCGAGCCGCTCGGCTACATCTGTACTGTTCAGCACTCCGACTTCAAGTGGATCCCGCCCGGCACCGACATCCGCTACCTCAGCGAAAGCGAGGACGGCAGCGTCGTGCAGGCCAGCATCGAGATCAGGAACGGCAGCACCACTGGGGCATGCACCTGGAGCAGCGACGTCGACGCGATCTGCGTCTTCAGCGCCGGGACCGGGCGGCTGACCCAGTTCAATCTCGAGGTGGTCGTCACTGCCAACGCAGACCAGTCCGTCTGGTGCTGGGATGGCACGTACTGGTTCGGACGCTGAGCGAATCAGCGCGTCGGTGGCAACCGCACCGGTCAGGGGCGCGCCCGCTCGACACCCGAGCCTGGTCGACCGCCCGCGCGACTCAGCCGCTAAGCGGACCGGATCCCTGAGTCTCCCACCGAAAGCTACGGACCGCGGCCGGGATGGGCCAGGACCAGTCCGAGCGGCAATGAAGGTGCTGAGGACGGTCGACAAGCGATGAAGAGGCCCGATCTGAGCTCAAGCCCAGTCGGGTCGGACGATGAGTGCTGGTACCGCATACCGGATTCGAACCGGTGATCTCCGCCTTGAGAGGGCGGTGTCCTGGGCCTCTAGACGAATGCGGCCTCGTGGCACGGGATCGCCGTTGACCCTGCATGCCGACGGAGAGGATATCACGGCCCCATCGGACGCCCAATGGCGCCGGGCGACGCGGCGCCCGGAGCGAATGCTTCCCACGCAGCGATCCGACAGCAAGGACTGGTCCGGGCGCGGTTCGGCCACGCTTGCTGATTCCCACGCAAGGTCGAGGCCCCAGGCGGACCTTGCGCCCGTCCCCAGCACCGAATCCATGTTTCCCACGCATGGTCCCGGCCCGGGGCCCCGACGCCCCGCGACGCTAGAGCCGGTTCGACTCCAGGAAGGCTCGGATCGCGTCCGCGACCTGTTGGTGGCTCTGCTCCCCCACGATCATCCCGAAGTGCGAGTGCGCGCCGAACGGCTCGAACTCCGCATCGAGCCACTCGGCGAGCCGCTCCGAGTCGTCCAGGGAGACCGCCCGGTCCAGGCCACCACCGATGACCAGCCGTGGGACCTCGGCAAGGACGCGCTTGTCCACCGTGACCCCGGCCAGCATCTGGCGTCGCGCCGCGCCCGCCTCGTGGGGCTTCTGGCCAAGCAGGTGCTGGACGCGCAGGACGTCCGCCAGGGTCAGGTCGCGTTCGTCGCGGAGCAGCTTCTCGGGGAGCGTCTCCCAACCGATGACACTACGACCGTAGACCTCGGGGATATCTCGCAGCTCGTGCGGGCGGGCGGGCGGCCGCAGATCCCGCGGCAGCTCGGAGCCGATGAGCACCAGGCCGGCCATCGCCACGCGCTCGGCGGCTTTCATGAGCAGCAGACCGCCCATCCCGTGCCCGACGGCGACGGTCGTCGGGCCCAGGCGGTCCAGGGCCGCGATCACGTCCTCGGTGTACGTGTCGAACGACAGCGTCGCCGGGTCCGCGGTCGATGACCAGTAGTGGTTGCGCAGGTTGAGGGCGTGCCCCTCCCAGCCGCGACCGGCGAAGTAGCCGAGGTACCGCTCCCAGACCCACGACCCCGCGAGCTCCCCGTGCACGAACAACAGCGGCTTGCGGCGCGAGCGGCGCTCGGGCAGCCACGACTCGATGTAGATGCCGCGCTCGAGGATCTCGATCTCGTCCTTGCGCACCGGCCGGCCGTTCATCGGCGGGATCTCGGCGCGCGACAGGATCGGGTCGGGGATGGAGTCCGGGGTGCGATTCACGGGCGGGTCACCATTCGAGCGGGTTGATGAGCAGGCCGGTCAGGGCCTTGGGGTAGAAGTACGTGGATTTCTGGGGCATGACGTCGCCATCGCGAGCGACTGCCTCGATCGCGGCGACGGGCGTGCCCTGGAGCAGCCAGGCGGCATCGATGCCATCCGCCCGATCGACCGCGGCGACGGCGGCGGCGGCCGTTTTCGTGTAGCCGATCGCCCCTCCGGTGACGGCCGCGGCATCCAGCCCGGCCAGCCGCTCCAGGGCCACCCCCAGCAACGTCACGTCCAGCGCCCGGAGCGCGTCACCGCCGGACGGCAGGTACGGAGCGAACGCGTCGCGTCGCGCGTGCAGGAACGCTCCGCCGGCCCTCGTCCACAGGCCGAACCGCCCGTCTCCGCCGCGCTCCAGGCCGACCGCATCGAACGCGGCTACCAGCTCGGCGGCCGATGCGACCGGCATCACCTCGAACAGCTCGCCGGCACGCTCCAGCAACGCGGCTGCCCCGTCGTCGCCCAGCGAACGGACGAGTCGATGGGTCGGCAGGACGGTCAACGGCTCTGCGCTCGCCTCCAGGAACAGGGTCAGCAGATAGTCGAACGCCGGGTCCTCCTCGCAGGACCGCGACATGCGCCGTTCGTCGCGATAGCGCAGCGCCGTCTCGTAGCGGTGGTGCCCGTCGGCGATCGTGACGGGTGCGCGCTCCGCCGCCGCGATGAGCCCGGCGGCGAGCTCCGCCGAGGCACCCTCCCCGTCGGCCGGGACGGCCCACAGACGATGGCGCACGCCGTCATCGTCGACGACCTCCAGGTCGGCCGGCGCGACCGACGCCGTCGACGCCAGGCGCCCCCCGGTCGCGCCACTCGGGTCGTCGAACAGGACGATGACCGGGCTCGTGTTCACGCCCGTCGCCCGAAGCAGCTTGTAGCGATCCTCCTTGGGACCGCTCAGCGTGCGCTCGTGGGGCAGGACACCAGCGTCAGGGCCGAAGGCCTCCAGCTGCAGGCGGGCGAAGAACCCTCGCTGCGTCCGCTCCGTGTCCGTGCCGGGCACGCGATAGGTCTGCTCGTAGACATAGATCGATGGATGCGGGTCCTTGCGCAAGGTCCCGTCCGAGCGCCAGCCGGCGAGTGTGCGTGCGGCGCGTCGATAGCGGTCGTCCGGTTCGTCGCCGGGCGCATCCGCCGGCAGGTCCAGGCGGACGACGTTGGCCGGGTGGCGCTCGACGAGCCGGGCGCGTGCGTCAGCATCGATCACGTCGTATGGCGGCGCGGTGACAAGGGCCGGATCGCCCACGACGGACGGGTCGAATCGGAGCGCGCGGAATGGACGGAGTCGGGGCACGGATCCCTCGAGGTCGGCCTTGGGGGGGCGGATGGGCTCTCGCCGGCCTGCGGCTGCCTGGCGACGCCCCCATCGTACGATAGGAACGCGCCCGACCGCGACCGACGGGCCGACAAACGTCATCCGCCGCGCTCGCCGCGCAACTTTCACGGGGGCCGACACGTCCTTGCTGCGATCCACCCCGCCTCTTCATCCACCCGGAGTCGTCGTGCGCCGCCAGCGACCAGCCTCGTGATCGTCCGCAGCCCGTCCCCAAAGTTGGCACTGGGCGTCCGATCCGCGCTGGCTGTCGCCTGGGTGGTCGTGGTCATGGCCCTCGCGATCAGCCCGTTCGCGACCCGCCCGGTCCTCGCCGCGGAGGGCCTCACGATCGAGGCAACGGCCCTGCTCGACGGGCATGCCCGGATCGGCACCTGGATGGCCATCGACATCCACGTCAAGAACGATGGGCCGGCCGTCGTCGGCGAGCTGCGGCTCTCGGGCGGCGTGTCTGGCAAGACCCGGTTCGGGACGGCCGTGGACCTGCCCACCCTGTCCGACAAGACGTACCGCCTCTATGCGCAGCCCCCGGCCTTCGGCAAGGAACTGACGATCGATCTCGTCGAGGGCACGACGACCGTGGCGACAACCAAGGCGGCGTTCGCCGTCCACGATGCCACCCAGATGGTCATCGGCATCGTGGCCGAGCGCCCGGGTGAGATCGTCGGCGGGCTGGACCTCCCGGCCAATCAGAACAATGTCGCGCCGCTGACCGTCGCGCTGGATGTCGCGGACCTGCCGGAGCGCGTCGAGGCCTGGAACACGCTGGATCGCCTGGTCTGGCAGGACACCGATGCGTCACAGATGACCCCGGAGCAGTTGGCCGCGCTGCGCGGCTGGGTGGCCGGCGGTGGGCGGCTGGTCATCGTCGGCGGGACCTCCGGACCATCGTCGCTGTCTGGCTTCCCGGATCTCCTCCTGCCCTATCGCCCGACGGCGACCGTCGATGTGGCGCCCGGGTCGCTGGGTGCGGTCCTGGGCGAACTACCGGCCACCGCGACGGACCTGCCAGCCCTGTCCGGCGACCTGCTCGGCGGACGCGCGCTCGCGTCGAGCGGCGACCGGGTGGTCGTCGGCGAGCGGGCCTACGGCAGCGGTGCGGTGACCCTGGTCGGCTTCGACCCGACGGCCGACTGGATCGCCGAATCGAACGCTGGGGAAGGGCTGTGGCGGCGGTTGTTGCCCACCCGGACCGTCGGTGGCCCGGTCGTCGGCGACGACAGCCAGATCGTCCAGGCGGCCTCGCAGTTGCCGTCCCTCGCGCTGCCGCCGATCGGTGGCCTCATCGCCCTGCTGGCTGCCTACATCCTGCTCATCGGGCCGATCAACTACCTCGTTCTCCGCCGGTTGGATCGGCGCGAGTGGGCGTGGGTCACGATGCCGGTGCTCATCGTCGCGTTCGCGGCGGGCGCCTATGGCTTCGGCTCGCTGCTGCGGGGCAGCGACCTGATCGTCAACGAGGTGGCCATCGTGCGCGGCGCACCCGGTGCAACCGACGGCACCGCACAGATCTATCTCGGCATCTTCTCGCCGAGTCGCGGCACCTACCAGCTGCGCGTGCCCGGCGGAGCGTTGCTGTCCGCCCCGGTCAGTGGCGACTTCTTCGGTGGCGACGCGACGGCCGCGCCGCTCGACATCCTGCAGGGTGACCCGGCCCGGATCCGCGACCTGGGTGTCGGGTTCGGATCGCTGCGTACCGTCCGAGCGGAGACCGCCGTCCAGGTCCCGCTCATCCAGGCGGACCTGCGACTCGACGGCGGCCGGCTCAAGGGCACCGTGACCAATGCCTCGCAGGAGACCCTGCTCAAGCCGGCCGTCGTGCTCGGCGGCACCGTGGCGACACTCAAGGACCTGGCCCCCGGTGAGAGCGCCACGGTCGATGTCGCGATGGCCCCCTTCCAGATGGGCCAGCAGCTGTCGGACAAGATCGTCGGTCCCGTGTTCTTCGGGGACCCCACCCAGCTCGGCGAAGATGCCGCCCGCTTGTACGCCCGGCACACGATCATCGATCAGCTGACCTTCGACCCGAACTTCGGGTTCACCGGCCAGCTTCCGGCCGAAGGCCCGGTCGTGCTCGCGTGGGCGGACCATGAACTGCTGCCCGTCGAGATCGAGGGCCAGGTGCCGCGTCGTACCGGCAACGTCCTCTTCTTCCTTCCGACCGACCTCACGGTCAGCGGCACGACCACGTTCCGCAGCGACCTGCTGCGCTCGACCGTCGTGCGCTCGGACGCCGCGTTCTTCAGCAAGGACCCGTACACCATCAACTTCGGGCGCGGCAGCGCCGAGATCGCCTATCGGCCCGTCACCTTCGACGGCTCCATCGCCGCCACGCAACTGGCCTTCGGCCTCAACTACGGCGATCCCGGCTTCGCTATCGACCCCAAGCCGATCGAACCACTACCGACCATCCCCGAACCGTGCGAGCCAGGCGCCGCGGGCTGCAACAACTTCGACGGCCTGCCCGAAGTCGAGCTGTTCGACCTGACCGACCAGGCCTGGAAGCGCCTCCCGCACCTCGAGAGCGGTTCGCGCTATGCCGTCGCGGAGCCTGGCCGATACGTGGACCCGGCCACCGGTACGGTCCTGCTCCGCTTCGTCAACGACAACAGCGACGGGGTCGGCTTCGGGTTCGACCTGTCGATCACTGGGGACCTGCGATGACCGAGATCGTGCGCACCGAGGGCCTCGTCAAGCGCTACGACGGGACCCTCGCCGTGGCCGGCGTGGACCTGTCCGTTGACGCCGGCGAGATCTTCGGCCTGGTGGGGCCCAACGGCGCTGGCAAGACCACGACCCTGCGCATCCTGGCCACCCTGCTCCTGCCCTCGGCCGGGACCGCCGAGATCGCCGGCCTGTCGGTGACCCGGAACCCCGATCAGGTCCGTCGCGTCATCGGCTTCATGCCGGATGCATTCGGGGTCTATGACGACATGAAGGTCTGGGAGTACCTGGACTTCTTCGCGCGCTGCTACGGCATCGCCCCGGCCGGCCGCCGACGGATGATCGGCGACCTCCTGGAACTGGTGGATCTCGCCGACAAGCGCGAGTCCTACGTGCAGACCCTGTCGCGGGGCATGCAGCAGCGCCTGTGCCTGGCCCACGCCCTGGTCCACGACCCGCAGGTGCTGCTCCTCGACGAGCCGGCGTCCGGCCTGGACCCTCGAGCGCGCGTCGAACTTCGCGAGCTCCTCCGGGAACTGCGCTCCCTGGGCAAGACCATCCTCATCAGCAGCCACATCCTCCCCGAGCTCGAGGAGCTGTGCACCAGCGTCGCGATCGTGGACCGCGGCCAGGTGCTCGCCCAGGGGCGGGTCTCCGATATCGAGAAGCGCCTGCGCTTCGGGGCCGTCCTGCGGGTCCGGCTGTTGGCAGATAGGGAAGACCTCGAGGCCGCTCGGGCGCGCTTCGCGGCCGACGCCGATGTGGCCAGCGCCGCGCTCCTCGAGGACGGCACCATCGAGCTCGGCTTCCGCGGTGACGACGCTGCCAGCGCACGGCTGCTCGCCCAGTCCGTGGCCGCCGGGATGCCCATCGTCAGCTTCGCCCGAGCGGCCAGCGACCTCGAGGAACTCTTCCTGCAGGTCACCTCGCCGGATCGACAGCCACTATCCAGCACCGAGGCCGTGGCATGACCGAGATGACCGCCGACCAGCCGGAAGCTCCGCTGCCGCTCGCGCCGCGCCAGCGCGCTGTCCTGTTCAGCCGGACGGCCGGCGGCATCGCCGCGATCGGCGTCAAGGAGCTGCGCGGGAGGATGCGTGGCCGACGCGCGTTCATCATCCTGACGATCTACCTGCTCCTGCTGTCCGGCTTCGCGCTCATGGTCGAGACCCTCATCGAGCGCAGCTACACGACGGGCTTCGGCAATTCGTCGGCCCTGGCCAGCTCGGCCATCGGGCAAGGGATCTTCGCTGCGGTGCTCCTGCTCATGACCCTGCAGGTCGTTTTCCTGGCCTCGTCCTCGACATCGGGGGCGATCAGCCTGGAACGGGAGAAGCAGACCCTCGAGCTGCTGATCACGACGCCGATCAGTTCGGCCGCGATCGTCGTCGGCAAGCTGCTCTCCGCGCTCGTCTACGTATTCCTGGTCATCGCCGCCTCGATCCCCCTGATGGCCGTCGTGTTCGTCTACGGAGGGGTCGCTCCGGAGGACGTGCTCAACGGCTACATCGTCCTGCTCGTGACCGCCCTGGGCCTCGGATCGTTCGGCCTGTTCTGCTCGAGCCTGGTCAAGCGCACGACCGCCGCCACGGCGATCACCATCTTCGGTGTCCTTGCCATGACCATCGGCACCGTCTTCGTGCTGATCTTCTGGACGGCGATGGGGACCTTCGACAACAACGGCAACCGGGTCGGCGGCCTGTTCGGCATCCGGGCGCCGGCGGTCCTGGCCTACGTCAACCCGTTCATCGCCCAGGCCGATGTCCTGTGCGGGACCGAGTCGAACTTCGGTGGGATCTGGTGCTCCGGCGTCCAGGGCCTCGTGCCCAGCGACAACGGGGTCGTGTTCACCAACGGCGGCGTCATCGAACCCGTCCCGGCCCCGATGCCCGCCGTCGACGGCAAGGGCGGGGTCGTCATCATCGACAACGTCGGGCGGGGGCCCGGCATCGTGCCCGATGACGTGGCCCCGGCACAGCCCTTCGGTGCGCAGCGGGATGCCCTGTGGCCCAGGAGCGTCGTCACGTGGCTGGTGCTCTCGTTCGTCTTCCTCACGCTATCCATCCAGGCCGTGTCCCCGACCCGCCGGTTCCGCCTTCGCCGAGGCCCGCGTCCCGCGAGGAGTCCCAGCGCATGACCGTCCGATCCCGAGTCAGCTCACTGCGCCGGCGCAGCAACGCCCGTGCCATCGCGCCGGCCGCGGTCGTGCCGGCCGATCCGCGAACCGTCCTGAGCGGGCCGCTGGATCCCAGCCTCCTGTCCCTGCGTGCCACCCTGGCTTCGCATCGCCGCCGGCTGTGGCTGCGCCGCATCGTCCGGCGCTCCTGGATCGCGCTGGCCGCCCTGGCCATCGGCGAGGCCGTGCTCTGGACGATCGCCCGGTTCGTGGCCTTCGAGGCAGCACCGATCGTCGGTCTGGCCATGCCGGTCGTGGTCGGGCTCGGGTTGTTGGTGGCGGCTGTCACGGCTCGACCGTCGCTCGGCGAGACGGCCCTGGCGGTGGACGCCGAGGGCGGCCTGGGCGATCGAGTCTCCTCGGCCCTGGAGCTCGCCGTGGGCTTCCCGGCCTCGGCGACGCCGGCGGAGGACCTGGACCTGGGTGACGTCGCCGGCACGCAGCGCGACGATGCCGCCGAGACCGACCGCTTCGTCCGGCGCCAGCGACGGGACGCTCTGGCCGTACTCCGAACGGCGCCAGCCCTGTTCAAGCCGCGCTTCTCGCGCTCCCCGGCCATCGCCGCGCTCGCGGCCGGTCTGCTGCTCATCCCGGTCCTGGCGTTGCCCAATCCCCAGGACGCGGTCATCGCCCAGCAGCGCGACGTCCGCGAGGCTGCGGACCGCCAGGCGGACCGCCTCGACGACCTCGCCGACGACCTTGAGGCGCGTGGGATCGATACGGAGGATCCGCGGACCCAGCTGGCCGAAGACCTCCGCGAACTTGCCCGACAGCTGCGCGACAAGCCCGGTGAGCTGGCCGCCAACCTGCGCCAGATCGGGGCGGTGGAAAACGACGTCCGCACCCGGATCGATCCCACCACCGAGCACCGAGCGTCCGCGATGACGTCGCTGGCCCGCTCCCTGTCGCGCGCCGCGACCGGGGACAAGGAGGCCAACCGTGACGGCGACCCGGAGCAGACCCAGCGCGACCTCGATGAACTCGGTGACAAGCTCGATGAGATGACGGAGGCTGAGCGCCGCGAGCTCGCCCGCCAGCTGGCCGAGATGGAGTCCACGGCGTCGGGCGCGGATGGCGCATCGGCGACCGCCCTCCAGGACGCGGCCCAGAGCCTGGCGAGCGGCGACACCGAAGGCGCCAAGGCCGCCCTGGATCGCCTCGGCGAGTCGATGACCGGCGCTCAGGCTCGCATCACCACGAACCGCGACCTCGCTGAGGCAGCATCGCGCCTGCAGGACGCCCGCCGCGATCTCGCGGATGCAGGGCGCCAGGGGCAAGGT
>JBPPMZ010000009.1:0-4789 GCA_051306295.1 Candidatus Limnocylindrales bacterium | reverse complement strand
ACCGCGACGGTCCTGACCGGCAGCGCCGTGGCGAAGGTGGCGGCGTGGCTTTCGATGCGGCGACGGGCCGTCCGATCGTCGGGCAGGACGAGCAGCCGGGCCACGGTCCGGATGTTCCAACCACGCTCGCGGGCGATCCGCGGCGCGATCCGGACCTTGCGGTCGATGCCGTGGAGCATGGCCTGCAGATCCGGCACGACGGACTTGACTTCGATCACGAGAAGTGTGCCGGTCGCGGCGTGGAAGGCGAGGATGTCGATCGATCCGCGCTCGCGGTCGCGGTTGTACGAGACCTCCGTGGCCACCTCCCAGCCTTCGCGCCGCAGGAGGTCGAGGGTCGCGTCGACGAGCGTGGCATGGTCCGCATCGAGCAGACGGTCGAACGCTTCGCCCTGCCACAGGATCCGGACGGAGATCGCCGCCCCGAGCGCGGCCGTGATGCGGATCAACTTGTCCACCGCGACGTCAGCGGCGCGGCCGCGCTCGATGCGCTGGATCGCCGAACGCGAGATCCCGGATTCCGTGGCGAGCTTCTCCTGCGTCCAGCCGCGCCGACGACGCAGTGCGCGGATCCCGAGCCCGAACCGGATGACATCCATGCGCCGATCATCGTCATGAGCGCTTACTTGCCACTCACCTCCCCGGTCGTCGTCGACAGATCCTTGTCAGATGCTTCTGTGGTGGGCACTCGTCCGGCCCAGATCGGCTGCCGCGGGGACGGTCACGCACGGGTTGCGCGCTGGGCTGCCGTGGATCCGTGACATCTGCCCATCCGGCGGGCGACTGACACGAACGAGCCGACCAACGCCCACCCGCTGAGCAATTGTCACGAACAGCGAGGCCGGACGGCCGGAAACGCGACAACGGCCCACATGGTGAGCCGCTGTCAGGAGCTGCGGGGCACGTAGCCCGGAGGATCAGACCTCCTTGAACTCGCCCTCGACCGTTTCCTCGCCCTCGGGCGTGGCACCCGCGGTACCGGCACCCTCGGCGGACTCGCCACCCGCCCCGGCCTCGCCCTCGGCGGACGACCCGTTGGCCGACGCCTCCGCGGCCGACGCCTGGTAGGCCGCGGTCGACACCCGCTGGAGGATCTCCGCGAGTGACGTCATGCCGCCCTTGATGGCCTCCGCATCGGAGCCTTTGAGGGCCTCGCGCAGGGACGTCACGGAGTTCTCGACCTCGAGCTTGTCCTCGGACGAGACCTTCTCGCCCAGGTCCTTGATGGTGCGCTCGGCCTGGAAGGTGAGCGCCTCGGCCTGATTGCGCGTCTCGACGTCCTCGCGCCGCGCCTTGTCCTCCTCGGCGTGCTCGGCCGCGTCGCGAACCATCTGGTCCACGGCGCTCTTGTCGAGCATCGACGAAGCGGTGATCCGGACCTGCTGTTCCTTGCCGGTCGCCCGGTCCTTGGCCTTCACGTCCAGGATGCCGTTGGCATCGATGTCGAACGTGACCTCGATCTGGGGCACGCCGCGCGGGGCCGGCGGGATCCCGTCGAGGATGAAGCGGCCCAGCGTCTTGTTGTCCGCGGCGAAGTCACGCTCGCCCTGGAGGACGTGGATCTCCACCTGCGACTGCGAGTCGCTGGCCGTCGAGAAGACCTGCGACTTCGAGGTCGGGATGGTCGTGTTGCGCTCGATGAGCTTGGTCATCACGCCACCCAGCGTCTCGATGCCGAGGGACAGCGGCGTCACGTCCAGGAGCAGGACGTCCTTGACGTCACCGGCCAGCACCCCGGCCTGGATCGCGGCCCCGATGGCCACGACCTCATCAGGGTTGACGCCCTTGTGCGGCTCCTTGCCGCCAAACATCGCCTTGACGGCCTCGACGACGGCCGGCATGCGGGTCATGCCACCGACGAGGATCACCTCGTCGATGTCGCCGGGCTTGAGCCCCGCGTCCTTCATGGCGGCCTTGACCGGGCCCTCGGTCTTCTTGACGAGATCCGCGACCAGGTCTTCGAGCTTGGCCCGGGTCAGGGTCACGACCAGGTGCTTGGGCCCGGTCGCGTCGGCCGTGATATACGGCAGGTTGATCTCGGTGGACGCCGTCGAGGACAGCTCGATCTTGGCCTTCTCCGCGGCCTCCTTGAGGCGCTGCAGGGCCTGCTGGTCCTTGGCCAGGTCGATGCCCTGGTCCTTCTTGAATTCGCCGAGCAACCAGTCGATGACGCGCTGGTCGAAGTCGTCGCCGCCCAGGTGCGTGTCGCCGTTGGTCGCCTTGACCTCGAAGACGCCCTCGCCGAGCTCCAGGATGGAGATGTCGAAGGTGCCGCCGCCCAGGTCGTAGACCGCGATCTTCTCGTCGCCCTTCTTGTCCAGGCCGTAGGCCAGGGCGGACGCGGTCGGCTCGTTGATGATGCGCTTGACCTCGAGGCCCGCGATCCGGCCGGCGTCCTTGGTCGCCTGGCGCTGGGTGTCGTCGAAGTAGGCCGGGACGGTGATGACCGCCTCGGTGATCTTCTCCCCGAGGTAGGCCTCAGCGTCGGTCTTGAGCTTCTGCAGGATCATCGCGCTGATCTCGGGCGGGGTGTAGCTCTTGCCATCCGCGAGATTGACCGCGACGCCGTCGCTCTTGCCGTCCTTGTCGACGGTGTACGGCACGAATTCCTTGGAGCGCTTGACCTCCGGGTCGTCCCAGCGACGGCCCATGAAGCGCTTGATCGAATAGACGGTGTTGGCCGGGTTGGTGACCGCCTGGCGCTTGGCCAGCTGGCCGACCAGGCGCTCCCCGGTCTTGGTGAAGGCGACGACGCTCGGGACGGTCCGACCGCCCTCCGCCGACGCGATGACGGTCGGCTCGCCGCCTTCCATCACGGCCACGACGGAGTTCGTGGTGCCGAGGTCGATGCCGATGATCTTGCCCATGGTGTGCGTGTGCTCCTCGTTCTCGGGGGTCAGTTCGGAAGGTCGTGGGTGGGAGTGGCTGAGGTGGAGTCGGGTGCCGGGCCACCGGCCGCGACGGCCACGAGGGCCGGACGCAGGACGCGGTCGCGCAGGCGATAGCCGCGCCGGACCTGTTCGACGATCTCGCCCTCGGGCCGGCCGGTGCCGGCGACGTTGGCGATGGCCTCGTGCTCGCGGGGATCGAACGGCGTTCCCGGACCGGCGACGATGGCGCTCACGCCCTCGCTGTCCAGGAGCGTGCGCAGCTTGCGATCGATGGCGGCGACGCCCTCGAACCACGGGTCGGTCGCGATCGACGCCGGTCGCTGCTCGATGGCCAGGTCGAAGTCGTCGGCGACGGTCAGGACCTTGCGGATGAGGTCCTCCGCGGCGAGACCCAGGTCGCGCTGGCGCTCCTCCGCGGTCCGGCGCTTGAAGTTGAGGAACTCGGCGCGCTCGCGCTGGAGGGCCACGACGAATTCGTCGGCCTGCGTCTTGGACGCGGCCGCTTCGCCCTGCAGGCGCTCGATCTCGGCGAGCAAGCTCGTGGGTGAGATATCGATCTCGTCGGCGCGCTCCTGTGCGCGCGTTCGATGACTAGGCATACAGGTGATCCACCAGTTCATTCATGAGGCCCGACACGAAACGGACCGTGCCGATGGCCTGGGGATAGCTCATCCGGGTGGGACCCAGGACGCCGACGACACCGATCGCCGAGCCGGGACGCCCGTACGGCGCCAGGACGAGCGAGACATCGTGCATCTCGAGCGGCCCGTTCTCGCCGCCGATGAAGATCTGGATGCGCCCGCCGCCGGCGACATTACCGACGAGCTCGCCCAGGTACGCCCGGTTCTCCAGGGCCGTGAAGACCGCACGGAGCTTGTCGCTCTGGGCAAACTCCGGGGCTTCCATGACGTTCAGCAGGCCGTCGGAGAAGACCTCCTCGATGGCCGCCGCGTCGTAGTCGCGCAGGATGCGCACGATCCGGTCGCCGACGATCGTCGCGGCACGCTGGACCGCGTCGCCGCCCACGAGTCGCGCGAGGACCCCCTGCGCCAGCGACGCGGTGAGGTCGATGAGGCGCTCGTTGAGCAGGCCCGCGACCTGGTTGAGGAGCGCCTGGTCGAGAGGCTCGTCACCGTCGATGACGATGGCGGCCTGCTTGATCGCCCCTTCGCGCAGGACAAGGATGAGGCTCGCCACCCGCTCGTTGACCGCCACGAGGTCGACCCGCCGGATGTGGGCGGCATGGGGCTTCGCCGGCGTGGCCAGCCCGGCGGAACGGGTCAGGCCCGCCAGGGTGGTGGCCGCCAGGCGGAACCAGTGCTCGCTCGCGAACTCGACCTGGCCGAACTGATGGCGGATCATCAACTGCTCGACGGCAGGGAGGGAGACGGCCTCGGTGATGGCCTCGACGTAGAAGCGATAGCCGGCATCCGTCGGGACCCGCCCGGCGCTGGTGTGCGGATGGGTCAGCAGGCCCGCCATCTCCAGATCGGCCAGGATGTTGCGGACGGTCGCGCTGGACACGTTGAGGCCGTAGCGCTCGACGAGGGCAAGGCTGCCCACGGGCTGCGCGGTGGTGACGTATTCCTCGATGACGGCCCGAAGGATCGCCTGCGAACGGAGGTCCAAGGGGCCGAGGGGGCGGCGGACTCGTCGCGCCAACTCTGGTCTCCCGCGGTGGTTAGCACTCGCATGGTGAGAGTGCTAACGCTTCGACCGGCATCGTAGCAGTCGCCGACTTGGAGTGTCAACGAGCAGCGCCGCCGGTGTGGACGGCCAGCGATTCTGTCCGAGCTAAGCGGCCAGCGACTTTGTCAGCCTCCGGTCCATGGAACCGAAGGACAGACAGACTCCGCCCGACGCACGGGCCCACCGTCGAGCGTACGTGCTCGAGCATG
>JBPPMZ010000008.1:0-15272 GCA_051306295.1 Candidatus Limnocylindrales bacterium | reverse complement strand
ACCGCAGTTCGATCGAGACGGTTCGCGGTGCCGGCTACCGGCTGCGGCTCGACCCTTCTGAGGCCGACTGAGGTGTTCGCGCGTGCGCGCCGGCGACTCGCCATCCGGTACCTGGCGCTGTTCGCGATCGTGATCGTCAGTTTCAGCGTGGTCTTCCTCCTGGTGCTGGTGCTCGTCTTGCGGCCGGCCTTCGACATCGCGCCCGAGATCGACAGTGCCGCAGCGGCCCAGGAGGCGTACAGCCGGACGATCGAACGGATCGCGATCGCGCTGCTCCTGGCGAACGGGACCGTGATCGCCCTGATCGGTGCCGGCGGGTACTATCTGGCCGGCCGCACGTTGCGCCCGATCCAGGACGCCCACGATCGACAACGCCGCTTCGTCGCTGACGCGTCCCACGAGATGCGTACACCGCTGGCCGTGATCCGCAGCACGGCTGAGTCCGCCCTGACGCCCGGAGCGAGCTCCGAGGCCGCTCCGCTCGCCCTGACCGAGATCATCGGTGCGACCGAGGAGCTTGGGCGGCTGACGGCGGACCTCCTGCTCCTCGCTCGGTCAGAGTCGGGCGTGATCGAGCCGCACCGCGAGGCGGTCGACCTGTCGGTCCTGGTCGCCGAGGAGTGCGAGCGGTCCAGGGCTGCGGATCCTATCCGGGGTCCGGCGATCCGCCTGGCCCTCACCGGCGATCTCCTCGTCGCGGTCGATGCGACCGAGGTGTCACGCGTCCTCGCGAACGTCCTGGACAATGCCCTCCGCTACGGCGAGGGCGCCATCGACGTCGTGACGTCGGCCCGTGACGGCATCGCGGCCGTCGAGATCGGGGATGGCGGCCCGGGCATCGCGGCTGCCGACCTAGATCGTATCTTCGAGCCGTTCTTCCGGGTCCGCTCCGACGCCGGAGCGCCAGGGGGCTCCGGGCTGGGTCTGGCGATCGCCCGCGCCCTCGTCGAGCGGCAGGGCGGTCGGTTGACGGTGCGATCCCGCCCCGGCGATGGCTCGGTCTTCCGATTGGAGTTCCCGAGCTTCAGGTGACATTCAGGTCGTGGACCGACAACTGGGTCATCCCGACACGAGTCGGGCTCACAGGAAGGTGACCCATGACCACGATCCGACCGCGACCCACCCGCCGCCTGATGCTCCTCCCCATCGCCGTGAGCGTCGCCCTTGCGGCCTGCGGCACCTCGGGCGGAGCGACCGCCGGTCCGACGGCCGTCATCTCGCCCACGGTTGCTGCGCCGCCGGCCAGCGCGAGCCAGCCACCGGATGCCGGGACGGCCGTGGGCGACGTCCCGGACAACGCCGTGTTCCTGACGTACCGTGCGCCAGACCTCGGCTTCGAGATCCAGTACGTCGAAGGTTGGCAGGTCACTCCGGCTGCGGACGGCGTCTCGATCCGCGACAAGGACAGCAGCGAGGACGTGCATGTCGTGGCTGGGACGGACGTCTTGGCCTACATCGCAGCGACAGACCTGCCGGCGCTTCGCGCACAGCCTGGCTTCACCCTCGTCGTGCAGGACACGTTGGCGACCGGTGACCGCCGGATCGACCACCTGACCTACCACCTGCCGGCTCCGCCGGATCCTGTGACGGGCAAGCAGGTGCCCTCTACCGTCGATCGCTTCTACGTATCAGGTCCCGCAGGGATCGCGGTCGTGACCCTGTCCACGCCAGACGGCGTCGACAATGTCGACGCGTTCCGTCAGATGATCGAGAGCTTCCGGTGGGCGTGATGACGGAATCGCCAGTCCGGCGCCGGACGATCGCGACGAGCGCGTCGAACGCGGCTGCGGTCGACGATGCCGATGCGGTCTATCGCCTCACCGATGTGATCCGTGTGTATCGCGAGGCCGACGTCGAGACCATCGCGCTGCGCGGCGTGGACCTGACCATCGCCCCCGGCGAGTTCGTCGCGATCATGGGTCGTTCGGGGTCGGGCAAAAGCAGCCTGCTCAACATCCTGGCGACCGCCGATCGACCCACGGCCGGCCGGGTGCTCTTCCGAGGCCGCGATCTCGCCACGGCCGACGACCGTGAGCGCGCCGACCTCCGCGGACGCGAGATCGGCATCGTGTACCAGAGTCACAACCTCGTCCCGATGCTCGACCTGATCGAGAACCTGCATCTCGCGGCGTGGCTTGCCGGCCGACCCGTGGATGATGCCGCCGCCCGGGCGCACCTGGCGCTCGTCGGCCTCGAGGAGCGCACCCACCATCGTCCGGATCAGCTGTCCGGCGGGGAACAGCAGCGTGCCGCACTCGCGTGCGTCACGGTGGTCCGCCCGAGCGTGCTCCTCGCCGACGAGATCACGGGCGAGCTGGACAGTGTCAACGCGGCCGCCGTCGTCGAACTCCTGCACCAGACCCACATCGTCGACGCAACGACCCTCGTGCTGGTGACCCACGACCCATCCGTCGCCGAGCGTGCGGATCGGATCATCGAACTGCGCGACGGCAGGGTCGTCGCGGACCGGAGGACCGCATGAGCACCGTCATCTCGACACGGGCCGCTTCGCGCTGGTACGAGCGGCGCGGGGTGCCGCCAGTGCACGCCGTGGACGGCGTCGACCTGGACGTGGAGGCCGGCACGTTCGTGGCCATCGAAGGGCCCTCCGGGTCCGGCAAGTCCACCCTCCTGGGGCTCCTGGCCGGGATCGACCTGGCGACGGCGGGCTCCGTCATCGTCCTTGGCCACGACCTGGCGCATCTCTCGGCGACGGAGCGGGCGCGCCTGCGACGGACCCGGATGGGTATCGTCTTCCAGTCGTTCGGTCTCATCGCGTCCTTGGACGCCGAGGAGAACGTCGCCCTCCCGCGACTGCTCGAGGGCGCGACCCCGTCGCAGGCGCACGCCGCTGCCGTGGGCATGCTCGCCGAGGTCGGCATGGAAGGCTACGGCCCAGCCCGGATCGATGAACTCTCTGGCGGCGAACGACAGCGGATCGGCGTCGCTCGAGCCCTGGTCAGCGACCCGGATCTCGTCCTTGCCGACGAACCGGCCGGCAGCCTGGACGAGGCGAATGCCCGGACGATCCTCGAGCTCCTCCAGCGGACGACGGCCGCCCACGGCGCGAGCCTGATCCTCGTGACCCATGACCCATCCAGCGCCGCGCGAGCGGACCGCCGGTACCACATGCATGACGGCCGCATGGCCGCCCAAGGAGTCGCATCGTGAAGATCCTCGTCCACGCCTGGCGGCTGGTCAGCCGAGAACCGCGGCGGGCGGCGTCCTCCGCCCTGGGCGTCACGATCGCCTCGGCCCTGCTCATGTCCATCGTCCTGTTCGGGACGGCTTCTGGGACGACCGTCTCACGACGGGCCCTGGCGGCGCTGCCGATGGATGCCCAGGCGATCCTGGCGCCGGGTGCGGATGCCGGCGCGGTCGGCACGCTCGTGGCTGGCGATCCGGCCGTCACGGCCAGCGTCGCCTTCGACCTCGTCCACTTCGACGCGGCGGCACGGACCACCTCTACGGTGGCCACCCAGACCAGCGCCGGGGTCCTGGTCGGCATCGATGCTGCGTTCCCCGACACGACCGGCCTGTTCCGCGTGTCGGCTGGCGCGGTCAAGGCCGGCGAGGTCACGGTCAGCCGAGACCTGGCCACCAATCTCGGCCTCGTACCCGGCGACCGCGCGACCTTCACCCTGCCCGGCGGCGGCCACGCGGAACTCGTCGTGTCCGGCGTCGTCGACATCACCGGCGCGGATCTGCTCCTAGGGCCGACCGACGCCGCCCACCGAGCGGTCGCTGCCAATGCACCGACCAACGTGGCGGTCACGGACCGCCAGACCCTGGCCTCGATCGCGGCCAGCGTGCCGGCCGGGGCCGTGCCCATGGATCCCGCGTCATCGGGGACCGCTCCGACGGCCGGCGCCGGCACGACCACTCCCGTACTGGCATCCGAACCCGCCGTGCTCCACGAGATGCTGCTCCGCTATGACCATGCCCAGCTTCCCGGCAACCCGAGCGAGGCCCAGCGCTGGCTCGACCTCGTCCGGCGTCGGATCGAGCGCGCTGCCGCCGGGAGCATCACGGTGGTGGACGACGCATCGGCCACACTGGAGCCCGTCGCCAAGGACCTTGCCTGGGGACAGGTCCTGTTCATCTTCCTTGGCCTGCCCGGCATCGTGCTCGCGCTGGCGCTATCGCGATTCGCCACCGACGCGAGTGCCGACGCCACGCGCCGACATGCCGCGCTCCTGCGCTCGCGTGGCGCGACGCGGTCCCAGCTCCTGACGACGTTCCTCGGCGGCGCGGCCCTGACGTCGCTGTTGGGAGCGACCGTCGGCGCGGTCGCGGGAGTCGGGCTCTCGATGTTGGTCTTCGGCCCCGAGCTGCTGGCGGCAGACCCGATCCCGGCCATCGCCGGGGCCGGCCTCGTGACGATCATCGCTGCAGCCGCCCTGTCCACGGTCGCTTCCAGCCTGCCGCTGCGTGACCTGCTGCAGGGCGAGCTCGCCGGTGGGCGCCACGAGTTGCTCCGAACACGGCCGGGACTGTGGTCCCGCCTGTACCTGGATGTCATCGCCCTGGCCGCTGCGGCGGTCATCTTCCTGACCATCGGGAGCAGCACCCAGCCCGTGTTGACCACCGAGGGCAACCCGACGGTCAGCCTGGCCATCACCTCCTTCGTGGCCCCGCTGCTGTTCTGGATCGGGGGCACGATGCTGTTGCTTCGCCTCGTGGATCGAGCGATGCGCCGCGGCGTCCGATCGACCGGCATCATGCAGCGACTACTTGGCCCGGGCGGGTTCCTCGCCGCCCGCTCCGTGTCATCGCGCGCCCGCGCGGCGACCCGCGCGATCGTCCTCCTGGCGCTCGCGCTCTCGTTCGCCACGAGCGTCCTGACCTTCGACGCGACCTATCGACAACAGCAGCGCGTCGATGCGGCGCTGACGCTCGGGGCGGACCTCAAGGCCGTGCCCGCAGCGGTCGCGGACAGCTCATCGGTCACGGCGGTCGCAGGGCCGGGAGTCGCCGCCGTGACGCCGTTCGTCGACCGCGTGGTCTACGTCGGCTCGGAGGCCCAGGATCTGCTGGCCGTCGACCCGATCTCCCTGGCGGCGACCGCGCCGCTCTCCGACTCCTTCTTCCAGGGCACCACGGCGAGCGCGGCGATGGCCGCCCTGGCCAGCCAACCCGACGCGATCTTCGTCTCGGCGGAAACGGCGACCGACTACAGCATCGTTCCGGGAGATCGGATCCGGATCCGCGTCCCGGATGCTACGGGTAAGTTGCGCGAGGTCGATTTCCGGATGGCCGGGGTGGCACTCGAGTTCCCCACCGCGCCGAAAGACGCATTCCTCGTGGCCAATCTGGACTACGTGGCACGCCAGACCGGCAACAGCCAGCTCTCATTCGTTCTGGCACGCGCCGACGGCGGGATGACGGGTCGCGACCTGGCGCAGCGACTGGGGCCGGACTGGACCGTGACCGACCTTCACGCCGTCGATGTCCGCCTGGCCAATAGCGTTACGTCCGTGGACCTCTCGGCCCTCGTGGCGCTGGACCTCGGCTTCGCCATCCTGATCGCCAGTGTCGGCGTCGCCCTGTTCCTGCTGGCAGGGCTCTCCGAACGGCGCCGCGAACTGGCGACGCTGATCGCGATCGGGGCGGAACCGTCCCAGATGCGGGCCGCCATCAGCGGTGAGACGGGCATCGTCGGTATCGCCGGACTGGCGATCGGGATCCCGACCGGTGTCGTCGTCGGAGAGACGCTGCTGGCGATCCTCGCCGGTGTCTTCGACCCGCCGGCCGATGTACCCGTGTTCCCGCTCATCGGGATCGGACTTGTCGCGGCCACGGCATCCGCCGGGCTGGTCGTGGCCTCGGTCATCGGCAGCCGGGCGGTCGGTCGGATCGACGTGATGCGCGGACTTCGCGAACGGTAGGAATGACGGGGCGGTCGATCGACGACCGCCCCGTCACATCGCGGCCTCGAGCTGGAGGGCTCGTCCCGGGCCGCATCGCAGTCGAAGACTCCGAGATCAGGCGACCGCCACAGCTTCGACAAGAACCTCAACAGTCGCTACGACGGCACTTCGCACGCGGCGAGCTCCAGCGTCCTCACGAACCAGCGCTCACCACCTCGCGCGACCATTGGATCGCTCAGGCGTTGGGGCGTGTCATTCGCGCCTGGCGCGACCGCCCACCCAGCATTACGAAGCGCCGCGGTCAGGCGGTCCCCGGTGAGCACCGGCTCGGTGAGGATCGACTCTGCCAACGCCGTGATTGCTTCGCGCTGCGCAAACACGATCTCACGGGCCTCCTCCCGAGCCGCGCCGAGCAGCTCCATGACGCGAGGCGCGATCAGCTCATCGATCGCCTTGGGTGGCCCCCAACTCCCACCCCATGCGCGCCTCGAGATTGGCGGGATTTCAGGGTCCAGCCCAGCTTCGATGCGGGCGATCAGCATCTGGGTCGCTGCGTGGACGTCCACATTCGACCCGGCCGTCGCCACGCCGCACAGCAGCTCCTCCGCTGCCAGACCGCCCATGGCCACGATCGCGCCGGCACCGAGGTCCTCGGCCGTTGCGGCGGTGTTCTCCTCCCCGGTTCGTGTCTGCCCGCTCCGGTGATTGAGACCGACGGTGATCGATGCGACATGGATCCCCTTGGCGAGCGCTACCGCCACGTGGCCGGCCTCATGGATCGCGACCACCTTCGGGTCGATGTACGGAACCTCGGTATCGGCCTCGATGCGCCCGGCTCGCCTCGTCGCGGCCAGGAGGTCCTCGTCGGCGATCAGCGCGTTGCCGTCCGACCGCACGAGCGCAAGACCGACGGCGTCCTCGACGGCGCCGCGAACGTCGGCTGGGCTCCAACCCCGGGTCAGTTCGGCCAGCCGATCCCACTCGATGGAGTTCCCGCCGGCCCACGGCAGGGCGAAGTGCCGGAACAGGGTCAGGCGCTCCTCGCGGGTGGGCAGGCCGAAGACGACGTGCGTCCCGAGGCGTCCGGGGCGGATGGCGGCCCGGTCAAGCTCGAAGAGGCCCGCGTTGGTGGTGGCGATGACGACAGGCCCGCACGATGGATCGAGCGGCGAGAGGCCGTCGAGCGCCTCGAGCAGCGCGAAGAGCCGCGCTCGGGTCCCGCGGTCGCTGTCGCGTCGCCCAAGGGCGATGGCATCGATCTCGGGGAGGAACACGATCGATCGAGGTTGGGTGCCGAGGTAGGCGAACGCCGCCCGAATGCGTTCGGGATCGAGCTGTTCGGTCGGCAGGTCGTACGCAAGGACGGGGCCGAGCCGACTGCCGAACCACCTGGACACCAGCGTCTTGCCGGATCCTGGTGGTCCCACGAAGAGGATCGATCGCACGGGGGTGAGCGAGTCCCCCGCCGCGGAACGGGCCTCATGCTTCAGGCGCCCGAGAACGCTTTGGCAATGGGTCAGGACGTGGCCGATGCCGACGATGGCCGTGTCGGGGACAGGACTGAGCTCGACACGGTGACCGTCGAGCCAGGCGGCGATGGTGAGAGTTGCATCCGTCATGGACCCATCAGAACCGCTGCCGGCGGTGATGTCGACGACGTCTGCGACGAGAGCATCGCAAGCGACGACTTCGACGGCACTCGGCAAAGGACCGCGGAGTTTCGGACCAATACGCAGCCACGCGTGTAGGTGGGGTACGGCCTCGCATTGAGGGGCCATTGAAAAAGGGGAGTCGCACTGTGGACCACCTGACATCCTGGGCCGACGAACCGCAAGATCCGTATGTCGCGCTCGACGTGCCGTTCTTCGTCGAGTTCGCTCTCTCCGACGACCCGAACGCGTTGGTGACATGGATCCGCCGCGTCGAGGATTGGTCTGCCGCGGACCCGGCCAGTGGCGTGGTCGAAGCCTGGTCATCGTCCTCGGATGGCATGTCACGGGCCATTCCGCTCACAGCCGAGTTCATCAGCCGATGCAAGACCATCGGCTCCACCGCTCCGTGGCCGATCTCGATGGACTCACCGTGCGGTGGTCGTCGCTGTGAGGGCGCTTGCGAACGCGACCTCCGACTACGGCCCTGCGGCGGATGGGCCTTCCGCGAACCCACGCGGCTGCCTCGCTACCGCTACCACCATCGCGTGACGCTGTGCCTGGACATCGACGCCGACCTCGGGAGCATCGACCAGATCCGCTGGATCGGCGACTCCGTCGGTGACCACACGGACGAGGCCCGATTCGAGTGCCAGGGTGGGAACGGGTCGTGGCAGCAGGTCGACCCCTCTGATCGCCTCATGGAGCTCGTCGATCAGGGCGAATGGCCCTCGGTAACCCACGCGAACGGACGTGTCGGCGGGCCGTGCGGGGCCGACCGCTGCGTACGTGACTGCGGCACTCGCGGGCTGATCAGGTGCGGCGGCTACGGCGTTCTCGTTGACCCCGACCTCGCTACTCTTGCCGCCACGGCCGGGTGGTCGCGCCCGGGCCCCGGCCAGATTCGGTACGCCGCGAACTGATCTCGTCACCGTAGGCGTCGAGGACGGTTGCGGCGGGCCAACCTCGGAACCGGCGCCCGCGGAGGCCGCCGTCCGCGGGACCGGCGGCGCTTGAGGGGATGCTCCAGTTGACCCCACGGTCCGTCCGCCGCATGCGACCGGTATCGACGAGAACCAGCCCTCCGCCGCGTTCACGCAGCGGAGGGCCGGTACAGGACTGACTAAGCGACTCGACGACCGCGGAGCCGAATTGACGTCGGCTCCTCGATCGGCAGCACGACGTCCGCAAGGTCGAAGACCTCCTCAAAGTCCTCCGCATCGAGGGCGTCGGTGGCGTCGCGGTTGCCAGACCGGATCCCGATGATCAGGCAACCGTCGAGGCTCGAGTAGGTCTCCCCGTCATCCAGGAACACCAGATAGTGCAGTTCATCGCTCAAGGCAGTTCTCCAATGGCGTGACGCACGTTCGGCGCCCTCACCTACCTAGACACCCAAAGGTCGACTCATGTCCGGAAGAAAGTTCGCCCCGTGTTCGCTTGCCAACGTCGACGAATGACCCACATTCGACGCATGGACCGATTTCTCTCAACCCAACAGGTCGCGGAGCGGTTGGGCCTGCATCGATCAACCGTAAATCGGCTGGTCGCCGAGGGCTTCATTGAAGCTCGCGTCTACACCTATGGATCACGGCCGACGATTCGGATCCCTGAAGAGGCGGTCGAGCGCTTCCTGGACGCCTACGTCGATACCGCCGAAACCATGACCGACGACGAGCCCGGCGATGCGTGAGTCGACCGTCACGATTGGGCTCATGGCGGCGACCGCCGCCGCCGCGGTCATCGCGGTCGTCTCTCCGCTTCCAATCCGGCACGCCATCGGGTCCGCGGGCCTGGGCCTGACCCCCGTTGTGCTCGGCCTGGCGGCCGCGTCACTCGGGGCTCGGTCGCTGGGCCGCTACACCACAGCGTCGGTGCTGGCGTTCCTGGCCCGTCTGGCCGTGTGGCTGCTGTTGGCGCGCCTGATCGCTGAACCGGCGCCGACGGTCGTCGACGCGGCGGCCAGCTGGCTCGCATCGCTCCTCGCCCCGATCGCCGCCGGCGTCCGCACGGCGCTCGGCGCCATCGCCGGACTCCTGCTCCTGGGCGCCGTCGTTGGCTCGATGATGGGTGGCCAGTCGGCGCCTACGCCGGCCACCTCGAAGTCGACCGTTCGGACCGGCAGCTCACTCGGTCCCGTCGCGGCCGGCCTGTTGCGACTGGCAAGTCGGGCATCGATTACGCTGTTCGTCCTTGCCCTGTGGCTGCTGCTCGCCGCCGGCTCGTGGACGGTGGCCGGGATCGCCGGACTGCGCATCGCGCTCGGCCGCCTGGAAGCTATCTCCCGCCCGCAGCGGGGTATCGCGTTCCTCGCGGCATCGCTGAGCCGCGGTGGCACAGGCGTCGCAGCACTCCTCAAGCGCCGATCGACCGGCTGGGGTCGCCACGAGTCGCTGGGCGCGTGGCTCTCGCCGGTCGCCATCGAGCGCGATGCGGCGGGTGACCGCGTCGACGCGATCGCCTGGCTGCGCGATCCGAGGGAGGATGCCGAGGAGCGGGAGTTGCGCGAGTTGACGAGCGCGCTGGTCGCCGCGTTCGATGTCGCCCTCGTGTCGGGCGGATCGAACCGCAAGGGCTCGGACGGCGGGCAGGATCCGCGCCAGCAGGCGCCGCGCCCCTATCCCTATCGGATCGAGGCCCTTCGCGCGTGGTCGCGACCGGGCTTCCATGCCGTCGTGATCCGGGCGACGCCCACGACCGCGAACGCCGTGCTGGCCAAGGTCACCGCCGAGCAACTGCTGCCGACCCTTGACGCCGAGACGAGTTGGACCGCGACCGAACTGCGCGGCTTGCGCCTTTCCGATCGCCGCGTCGCCGACGACCCGCTTCGCGGCGGCGAGCCCGGCGTGTTCGTCGCGCTCGAGCGACATGTCCCGTTGGCGACATCGCCGTCCGTCGCGCTCGATCCCGGTCAGGCTGCCATCGAACGTGCGCTCAAGGAGGCGGGGCTTGCCGAGCGCTACCGACTGGCTCGCACCGACATCGGCTTCGACGCCGACACCTACGAGTACCGGGCGAGCTTCTCGACCTCGACCGAGTGGCGCGAACTCGAGACCTCCTGGAAGGCGCTCACCCCGTCGGTCGCGCTGTTCGCCCGCGAGTCCGGGGTACGCATGGAGACGCGCCTTGAGCCATACGGCTTCCTCGCGGTCATCCCGAAGCCAACCCCGGAGTTCCCGTCGGGTGAGGCGACCGATTGGTCGAGGGTGGTGACCCGCTACGAGCCGGTCCTGCGCAAGCGGCCGCTATCGTTCGTCATGGGCCTCGATCATCGCGGCGAGCCCCTGATCATGGAGCTCGGGACGCAGACGCCGCATCTGCTCGTGGCGGGCTCGACCGGCAGCGGCAAGAGCCGCAGCGCCGTCTTCTCGCCGCTGGCCCAGCTGATGCGCACGCACGAGCCAACGCGGCTGCGCATGTGGCTCCTGGACTCGGTCAAGCGTGAGCTCTCGAGCCTCTTCGGCGACTCCCCGTTCGTCGAGCGTCGTGTCGTCGCGGAGGACGGCGACGACGTCGTGGCGCTCCTGGAGGCGTTCACCGCCTCGATGGATGCGAGGTATCGCGACCAGGCCGGCCGCGAGTTCGACCTCAAGCGAGACGCAGCCCAGCTGCTCGTCGTCGAGGAGTGGGCCGACCTGCGCGATCTCCTCGACAAGGACCAGCTGGAGCGGGTGATCCGCGCGATGAACCGCGTCGGCGAACTGGGTCGAGCCGCCGGCCATCACGCCATCCTCGTGACCCAGAAGGCATCCGCGGAAGTGATCCCCCCGCGCTTGAAGACGAACTTCAAGGGGAGAGTCGCCGGCTACTTGGAGGCGCGCGACAACGGCATCGTGTTCGACGTCCAGCGCCGGCTGCTGCCCAATGTGAAGGGCCGACTCGCCGTCTCGCTCGGCGGCAACGAGATCCACATCGTCCAGGGCCTGTACATCGACAACCCGACGATCCGGGGGCTTGTCGAGGGCCAGAAAGCGGGCGCGCCGTCGGCACCGATCCTGGTGCCGGTGCCAGTCCTAGCGCAACCCACCGAGCCGCGCGCCCCGACCGCGCGCGAGGTGGAAACGCTGGACCTACGGACGCTGGCCCGCCTGATCTACCGCTGGCAGGCGGAGCTGGACGACCCGCTGGTCGTTTCCGTTCGCACCATCGTGGATCGTGTCCGCTCCCTTGGCCATACGCCTGGTCGCGTCGAGCGCTATACCGTGGGGCTTGGCGAGCTCGAGCGACTCGGGATCCTCGGCAGGACGAGCGACGGGGCCCAGAGCCCACGGCGCGTGGCAGTCGACTGGGAGCGAGCTTCGGTCATCCTCGAGCACGCCGAGAGCGACTGGCGGTCCGCCGCCTGATCCCGGCGGCTCCGAGTTGATCGCGGTCACCGCATCCCGGCCCGCACGGCGTCAGGCGCCACCGACCATGACGAGCCGCGGGGTCCGAGCCCGCTGAGGCTTTCGTCCTCGGCTGTTCGGGGTCGCGCCAACGGACCGTGTGCCAAGAATGGGGTCGGCGACCGCGAGATCGTCGACGTCGAACTCGGCGGCATAGGCCTCGCCGAACTCCCGCCAGGCCTCGGCGTCGGCAAACAGCCAGGCGTCGTCGGAGGTGGTTTGGTTCATTGGTCGGCGCTCCCTCTTGTCGCTCGTGGCCGGCCAGACAACTCATCCGCTCGGTCCGACGTCATCCCAACACGGCAGTTTCACCCCGTCGACGACCAATCGGACGAGAGCGACCAGAACGACGATTTCGACGAGGTTCTGCAGCCGCAACGCCGGTCGCGAGGCACCCGCACGGGCTGCCGCCGCATCTGGCCGTCGAGATCCAGGCACCCCGGACCCCCTTGCGCTTCGGCGGAATCTGCAGGAACGTGAGTATCAGAGCCGACCGGAACCTACTGGTTCGGACGACATCGGGGGATCCCTTGAACAGGTACAAGATCAGCCAACAGCACTTCAATACTGACGAGGCGGATGACTTCAACATCCCTGATCGCGAGCACACGATCGACTCAGATTCGTTCGCCGTGTGGGCCAGTTGGGACCGAAACGAGCTGCTCGACGAGTTGCCCGTCGATGTCCTGGGTTTGGAGTTGGTCGGGAGCGCCAAGGCGACCGGCGATGGACCTGCTCAGCAGGCGGCCGTGTACCGCCGACGCGATCAGTCGTGCCTCGTCGTGGGACTTGAGAAGTTCGATTGCGGGCGGCAGCTCCGTTGTGCAGTCGGGCGCGACTCTCGCGAAGCCGCGGTGATGCTCGGGAAGCTGACCACCTGGTGGGCCTACTGCGGGATGACGATCATCTACGACGGCGTGAGCACAGTGGCCGACGACGACGCCCCGATCTCCATCCATTCACGGCGAGGCCGCCTGAAGGTGGCGGCGTGAACATTCCGGCCGAACCATGGTCCGTTCTGCTCCGACTGCACGTCACGCCCGGTCGCAGGACCACTCGCTGGCTGGGGAAATGGCCGAGTGCTCACCGTGGCAACAGGCGCCGACGCTCCCTGAGAAGAACTGACTCGGATCGGCACGATAGCGAGCGAGGCAGCCGAGACAGCTGAACCGCAGCGTACGGTCGCCGGACCGAACCGTCAGGCCGTGACCAGCGGCGATCTCGCTGCCGCACACCTCGCAGTCGGCGACCGGCTGGCCGGCCGACGCGATGACCACCAGGTCGCGCGGCGCGATCATCTGGACCTCCCTGGGCCTGTAGCCCGGTTCAATGGCAGCCGCCCGAGCGGGCGGGCTTGTCGGCTGCGTCCACGGGTTGTTCGCCGGCGGAGGTGGTTCCACCATGGGCCCCGTGGCCACCGTGGCCACCCAGGTGCATCAGTAGCATGCCGCCGATGAGGCCGGCGCTGATCGCGGTCGACACGGAGATGACGCCGGCCAGCACCAGCCCGGCCGCCGCGATCACGACCAACAGACCCGGGATGAGCCAGCGCGGTCGCGACCGGGGCGCGGTCGTCGAGGTGACGGTGGTCACTGACCGTGCGGGATCGCGAGCTTCGGTGGTCATGAGATGGAGCCCTCCTGTAGGGTCGATGAGACTTCGATGGATCGCGCACGATCGCGCGCGACGATGAACACGACGACGGCCGCCACGGCGATAACGACACCGAGCCACTGCGCGGTCTTGAGACCCATGAACACGGGCGCTTCGTCGCGCAGGAAGAACAGGCCGAACCGGATCACCGCCAGGCCCAGGAGGTAGGTGCTCGCCGTCACGCCGTTGCCGAGCCGCTGGAGTCGCGCGCTCGCCAGCCAGATCGCTGCGAACAGCAGCGCGAGCAAGATCGCCTCATAGGCCTGCGTGGGGTGGAGGGGGATGCCCTGCGGCGCCATCGCCGCGGGGTTCCGGTAGATGACAGCCCACGGCGCAGCGGTGGGGAGCCCGAATGAGTCGCCGCCGATGAGGCAACCGATGTGCCCGATCGCCTGCCCGATCGCCGCCGCCGGCGCCGCCACGTCCAGGACGACAAGGAGCGACAGCCCTCGCCGCCTTGCGAAGACCGCCAGCGCGATCGCCCCACCGATCAGGCCTCCATAGAACGACAGACCGCCCATCCAGACCATAAGGAGATGCGCCGGGTGGTCACCAAGGGCCTGCAGGTCGTTCTGGATGACGAAGAGGAGCCGACCACCGATCAATGCCGCGGCACCCACCCAGATCGCGCCATCGGACACATCCTTGGAGGAGATCCCGCGGCGCCCCGCCACGCGCTGTGCGATCCAGACCGCGACGCTGATCGCCAGCACAAGGATGAGCCCATACCAGCGCACCTGGATGCCCAGGACGCTGAAGGCCACGGGGTCGATGTCGATCACGAAGGGCATGGCTCGCTCACTCCGGTGTCGCTGCGGCCCGGCCGAACGCCCACACGCAGCCGACCACCCACGCGACCAGCACGGCCGCGGCCGCCAGGGCCGCTCCCGCGACCAGGGCCAGGATCGCGACCAGCGCGACCAGCGGGAGGCCGCACATCCACAGGACCAACGCTCTGCCGACCGGCGGCTCCACCCGGCCGACCGTCCGACGGATCGCCGCGATCACGGACCCTGCGTTGGCGTTGCGGATCTCGATCCGGCCGCGATAGCGACCCATGCCGCAGGTGAACCGGACCTCGCCCGGTTCCAGGCCGGGCAGATCCACGACCGTCACTTCGGATTCGGAGAGATAGCGGTCCAGTCGGGGTGCGGAGAAGACGACCCGTTCGAAGCACGCGTCGTCGTCAAGTCGATGGAAGACCAAGCGGAGCGGAACACCGGCCCAAGCCTGGATCCGGTCGGGACGGTATCCACGGTCGACGACGATGTCCACCACCTGGTGGCCATGCTGGTCCGGCCGAGTGGAGCCGACTCGCCAGCGCACCGTCAGGATCCGCCGGCCAGGAGGAGGAACGCCACGAGCACGAGGAGCACGATGGCTCCGCCAACGACGGGATGGGCGGCGATGCCGGCCATGGTGGACACGCCCATCATCGTCATGGCCCCGCCGGCCAGCAGCAGGTCGACCGCGATCAGGATCGCGACCACGGCGAGAACGGTCAGCAGCGGATCGGACATGACCCCAGTACAGCGGGGGCACCTGAGCCGCGGATGAGGGCTCGCTAACGCTGGGCTGAGAAGACCCGTCCCCGATGGACGTCGACCAGCGTCCAGACCTGCACCTTCTCAGCGCCAGTTCAGTGGTCGCTCAGGCTGTCTTCAGGCGGCAGCGACAACGTAGCGAGAGCCGCCCGCCGCCCCAGCGTGCCGGGACCT
>JBPPMZ010000007.1:0-2495 GCA_051306295.1 Candidatus Limnocylindrales bacterium | reverse complement strand
AGGTCCGGATCCTCCGTCCAGGGTTGGACGACGAGGTCCGGCGCCAGCCCCTTGATGATCGCGCCGGACGCACCCGCGAAGCCCGACAGGTGATCGGCATGGCGGTGCGTGACGACGACCATGTGCAGCTTGCCGCCGCAGTGCTCGGCGATCTTCTGGGCAACGGCCTTGAGCGACGTCGGACCCTTGGTCGGCAGCTTCGTCGTCCCGAAGTCGATCAACACATGCCGGTCCGGCAGGGCCGCGTACGAGAAGCTCAATAGGAAGCAGTCACCGAACCCCACGTTGTAGGCCCGGATCTTGAGGCTGGTCGGTGCGGCGCTCATACCCAGGTCTCCTCACGGGTGGTCCGTGCCGCTCGTCGCGCCCCCTCTTCGGTGCCGACGCCCATCGCCCGCGCCCGATGGAGCGCCGGCAGGCCCTTGGCCAGTGACGCCCCGCGGTCCAGGAACCCGTTGTCCCAGAGGTAGTCCAGGCGCCGCTGCGCGCGACCCTTGCGATCGTCGCTCTGTTTGCCGCGAACGGGGATCGGGTTGTAGATCTCGAACTTGAGCTCGCCGTACTCGTCCAGGATGAAGGTCGATCCGCCCCGCAGGACGACCTCGAAGTCGTCGGCCATGCCCTCCGGCGGGCGCAGCCCGTAATCCCCGAGCTGGCTGGCCGGGATACGCAGGTACTGCGTGCACTCCACGACCGTCTCGCGGATGTGGAACCCGTCGTCGGGCGAGACGCGGAACGCCGGCCGGAGGCTGACGATGCGGGTGAACGCGTCGGGGTCCAGGCGCAGCGCCTTGCGGTTCGCCCAGACCAGCCGGAACATCTCCGTTCGGTCGCCCTGGAGCCCCGAGAAGTGGACGCCCTCGCGGGCGAGTTTGCGGGCCGGCGGCTTCCAGCGGCCATCCGCGGTGCCCGAGGTCGGCGCGATCCCGAACGCGGCGAACGACGCCAGCAGTCGTTCGCGCAGTCGATAGCGCGAATCATCGTTGCGGACCTCGCTGTCGGCCGTCAGCAGGGCGCTCAGGTAATCGCCGAACTCGATGTGGATGGGCGGCGTGTAGTCGATCGCCCGGATGGCCATCGTGAGCAGCACGTCCGCGATGGCGGCGCCCTCCTCCGCGACGCGCTCGCGGCTGACGAAGCGCGAGTCCGGCGTACGCGAGCGCTCGATGCGGTCCGACCAGGCGTCCAGGAACGCGTTGAGCACGGCCGCGACCAAGACCTCCCCGCGCCGATGCGATTCTTCGAATTCGAACTGATCCAGGAGGTCGGTCGCGGGCTCGATGAGGATCGAGCGGCGCAGGGCGTTGACCCGAGCCTCCGCGGCGTCGTCGCGCAGGTCGTCGGCCAGGCCGAACAGGACCGTCTCCTTGAGGCGTTCCTTCGTGACGGCATCCTTGTCGAGCAGGCCGTCCCTCGCGGGCGCCGTCCGTCGACCGCGGCCCGGCGCGCCGGCCGGCAGGGTGTCGACGAAGTGGAGCAGGACTTCGGGCAGCGAGAAGACCGACAGGAGCGACACGATGTCGGCCAGGCCCTCGTGGAGTGCCGCCTGGTCGGGCGAGGACGGCTCGGTGAAGCCGTCGCGCAGGCCGTCGAGGAGGGCGTGGGCCGCCTCGTGGACGATGATGTCGTGCGACAGGCCGAAGAACGTCGGCGTGCCGGGACTGCGCACGTAGCCGAACACGAGCGCCTCGGCGTCCTCGGCGTAGTAGGCATTGGCCTGCTCGAATGCGTGGGGCACGACCTTGAGCTGGTGGCCGCCCGTCCCCCAACCGACGCGCCGGCCCAGGGCGAACTCGAAGCGATGCAGGGTGCGCATCACGAGGGCATAGGCGTTGATGGCGTGGTAGCCCGGGTCCCGGGTGATCTGTTCCGGCGGCGGGGCCGCGACGACCTCGCCGGGCGGCATCTTGGCGGGGGCGTACATCGTCCGGGTGGAGGCGTCGTAGTCGACGACGTGGACGGCGTAGCCCATCGGCCCGGGCTCGACGTCCTCCCACGGGATGCTGATCGTGGCGGTCACGATCCGGCCGTCCCGCTTGATGCTCGGGTCCTGCGCGACGATCTCGACGCGGCGCATCCGCAGCCCGCTCATGGCCCCCTCCGTGTGCGATGGGGGGAGCATAGACCCGGGCCGTTATGGCCGTGGATGGCGACGCGACGGGGCCGCGGTACGATTCGGCGGCGGCCAGGACCGGCCGTTTGCGAGGAGGGTGTGCTCGTGGTCGCCAAGTCGCTCATGTACGTCCATGGAGCCGGCAAGCAGAAGTCGGCGGCGGCCCTGCGCGCCGAGCTCGACAAGATCCTGTTCGGCGCCACACCGCCGACGACGACCGTCGCGTACTACGCGAACGTGCGCTGGCCGACGTCGGGCGGCAGCACGTCGCTCGGGACGTCGGCGACGGGACGGGCGCGGCGCGCCCGTGCGGTGAGCGAGGCCACGAAACCCGACCGTGGGCCGACGGAGGCCGCGGAGATGATCGTCCGGGCGACGCTCT
>JBPPMZ010000006.1:0-24708 GCA_051306295.1 Candidatus Limnocylindrales bacterium | reverse complement strand
GGGCGGCGGGGCCCAGGCCATCATCTTCGTCGTGGCCATCGTGCTGGCCATCCTGGCACCGCTCATCAGCCGGTTCATCCAGCTCGCCGTCAGCCGCCAGCGCGAGTACCTCGCCGATGCCTCGTCGGTCGAGTTGACCCGGAACCCGTACGGCCTGGAGCGCGCCCTGGCCAAGATCTCGGGCGACCCGGAGGTCCTGGAGGTGGCCAACCGCGGCACGCAGCACATGTACTTCACGAACCCGATCAAGAAGTTCGAAGCGCGCTCGTCCAATCTGATGTCGACGCATCCGGCGGCGCTGGACCGCATCAACCGACTGCGTGAGCTGACCGGCGATCCGCCCCTCGGGTCGGCCGAGTCGGCGACCCTGATCGGACTGGAGTAGGGGACCCAGCCCCGAGTCGGCTCAGTTGGTCAGGACGCGGCCAAGGGCGGGTGTCAGCCGCGGGAGTTGGAGCATCGGCCGCATGGACGTCACCTCGTTGGAGAACGTCGTGGCCAGTGCCGGACGAGCGAACAGGAATCCCTGACCCAGCGTGACCCCCAAGTCGTGCGCGGTGCGTCGTTCCGCCTCGGTCTCGATGCCTTCGGCGAGCACCTCGCACCCCGCGCGGGCTGCGAAATGGACGAAGCCGACGACGGCAGCTTGACGGGCCAGGTCCTGGTCGAGGTCGCGGATCAGGCCGGCATCGACCTTGACGAGGCGCGGCCACAGCTCGACCAGGTGGCTGAAGTTGGCGATGCCCGCTCCGGCGTCATCGACCGCGATCCGGACGCCCGGTCCCAGGCGGTCGATCGCTGTGCGCATGGCCTGGTAGTCGTCGATGGCCACGTGTTCCGTGATCTCGACGACAACGGATCGGTCGCGTCGACTGAGGATCCTGGTTAGCGGCCTCGATGCCACGACGAGGTCCGGCGAGGCGTTGAGGCTGAGCCAGCAACCCGTCGGGAGATCTCGAGCCGCAGCGACGGAAGCCTCGAGCGTCGCCTCCTCGAGCTCCAGGCCGAGACCGGTCTGCGCCGCTTCATCGAACACGAGGTCCGGCCGGCGTCCGTCCGAGAAGCGGGTCAGGGCTTCGAAGCCGACGATCCGGCCGGTCGCCAGGTCGACCACGGGTTGGAACACCGGATGGAACGCCCGATCGGCGATGATCGCGGCGATGGAGGCGCGCGCGGCCGCACGCTCGCGTGCGACGATGAGCATCGGGGTGAGGAGCAGCGACGCGGTGGCCGCGAACTCGGCGACCGCGGGCAGGTCCGCGACAAGGTGCTCCGCATGCGCCTCGGAGCAGCTGCCGATCGCGACGATGCCGATGAGCTGACCGCCGTCGAACCAGGGCGCGTAGGCCTGCCCTGCCACGCCGCTCACCGTCATCGCCTGCCCGTATGGGCCGAATGCGGGGTCGGGCGTCCAGCGCTCCGACCATGGGCCCACGCGGCCGCGGGCGATGAGGTGGTCGGTGCGGGCCCCCGGGACGGTCGCACCGGTCCGGAGCGGAAAGCTGGCTGGCCCAGTGAGGGCCAGGGCCACCAGGTCGTTGCCACGAACGGCCAGGACGCCGGCGAGATCGATGCCGGGCAGCCGCATGAGCTCGTTCACGATGACGGCCGCAGTTGCCTCGATCGTGTCCCGTCGCTCGAGTCGACCGAGGGAGGCGACGATCGCGGTCCGCTCCGCGAACGCGGAGTCCTGAGCGTCGAGAGCGGTACGCAGGCCGTCGAGGGACGCGCGGGCCTGCGTGGCGAAGTCGGTCAGGGCGACAAGGATGAGGAGCGCCACGCCGAGAAGGGTGGTTGACCCGAACATGGAGCCCAGGGGCTCTTGCAGGGGAGGTAAGGGGTGGGGCAGATCGCCGGCCGCCAGGGCCGCGGCGCTGCCGGCCAGCGCGACCGTCAGGATCGTCGCGATCCCGGCCCGGCCGCGGCCCGGCAACAGGAGAACCACCGACAAGATCGGCAACAGGGCGGACGACGTGGCGGCACCAGGGATAAATGCTGCGCCGGACAGCCCGACCAGGTAGACCCCGATGGCCAGGATCGGCGCGATCCAAGGTTCGCGCGACGTGCCGACCTGGAGGCCGGCGACAACGAGCAGGGCGGCGAACGCCGAGGTCAACAGTGCCGAGCCCGCGAGGGCGGGTTCTCGGAGCGAGAGGCCGGCGATGACCTCCAGGGCGCTCAGCAGGAGCGCCCCCGCCACGAGGCGCGGCATGTACTGGACGGCTTCGCGCGCGAGCGACCGTGCAGCGCCAGGGTCCGAGAGGGCCGACGGTGCGACAGGCAGACTCTGGCCACGAGCAAGGGGTGTCATACCGACTGAGCGTAGGTGCCCGGATCGCGATCCGTAACCCGGTCGCAAGTACGGCGCGGACCTACGGCATGGCTCGTAGTGGCGCCATCGCCGAGGCTCCTCGAGAACGATCGCGACCGGTGTCGACGCCGGGCTGTTCATGGCGCGCCCGGAAACGTCCGTGGTATCCTGCGGACCGCCGACGGGCAGCCAACGCGGTTGGCCATCGGGCCGAGGTAGCTCAGTCGGTAGAGCACGCGACTGAAAATCGCGGTGTCGCCAGTTCGATCCTGGCCCTCGGCACCACCTTTCGAGGTGGACATCGCGCTCCGAGCGGAAGTGGCTCAGTTGGTAGAGCATCACCTTGCCAAGGTGAGGGTCGCGGGTTCGAGTCCCGTCTTCCGCTCCATTCCTTCCCCGCCGAAGGCTCCGCTGCCCCTTCGTCTAGCGGTAGGACAGCGGACTTTGGATCCGTGAACCGAGGTTCGAATCCTCGAGGGGCAGCCATCCGCTCCGGCCTGCCGGGCGAACCTCTCTTGGCGACGTGGTGAAGTGGCTCAACACGGAGGTCTGCAAAACCTCTATTCACCGGTTCGAATCCGGTCGTCGCCTCCACACTTCCTGGCCGGGTCGCCACGGCCGACCGCCAGCGGTCGTCTCTGGTAGCGTGCGCTTCCCATGGGAACCCCGAGCGTGAGCCTGTTCGCGCCTCCCCGAGCCGTCGGCGGGCTCCTGCTGCTTGCGGACATCGGCGGATACACGGCGTTCCTCGGGTCGGTCACCGACGCGCACCGCGACGATGCGTTCGCGGACGGCCAGGTGCCGGACGCCTACGCGCTCGTCTCGAGCCTGCTCGACGGCATCGTCGGGCGGACCGTGCCGCCGTTCACGCTCTCGAAGCTTGAAGGCGATGCCGTCTTCGCCTATACCATCGACGGCGACGCGATCCCACGCGGTGACGCGTTCCTGACATGCCTGCGGGATTGCTACGCCGATTTCCAGGACCGGCTGGCCTCGGCGGGCGACATCTGGTCCTGCCGCTGCGACGCGTGCGCGCGCATCTCGACACTCGACCTCAAGTTCATCGTCCATGCGGGGCCGTTCGTCCTCCAGTCGATCGCCGGCCGCGAGGAGCTTGTCGGGCCTGAGGTCGTGCTGGCCCATCGGCTCCTCAAATCGGGAGCGGCGGAGGCCGTGGGCCGGCGGGCATACGCCCTGATCACCGGGTCGGCGGCGCGCCTGGTGGACCTTCCGACCGAGGGCGCCGTTGCGCTGACGGAACACGTCGACCACTACGCACCGGTCGAGGCCCACGTCTTCGGTCTCTAGGGGTCACCGTGTTGTGGTGGCCTCATCCCTAGACATGTGTGTCATCAGACCGGCATACTCCTTGCCTATGCCTGACCCGTCACTCCCGATCGATGTCCGCCTCCGGGTCGGACAGGCCGCCGAGATGCTGCAGGTCTCCGTCGAAACCCTTCGGCGCTGGGAGACCGATGGGCGTCTTCGGGTCGAGCGCTCTGACGGTGGCCAGCGGCTGATCGCGATGTCGGAGATCAGCCGTCTGTTGGGAGAGCGACGACGCGCCTCCGTGGATCGGACGATCGTCGCGCAGTCCGCCCGCAACCGTTTCAGCGGCATCGTCACGAGGGTCGAACGCGACGGCGTCGCGGCCGTCGTCGAAGTCATGGCCGGCCCGCACCGCCTGGTCAGCCTGATGACCGCCGAGGCCGTCGAGGAGCTTGACCTGAAGGTCGGCGACGAGGCGGTCTGCGTGGTGAAGGCCACGAATGTGATGGTCGAGATCCCGGCCACGAGGGAGCCGCGCGGGTGAGACCCCGGTCCGTCATGATCGCGGCGTTCGCCCTGGCGGCGCTGGCCGCGGTCGCCGTGGCGGCGCGCGCACCCGTCGATGGACCGGCGCCGCCCGCGTCGTCGCCCGAGGCGATCGAGCTCACGATCTACGGCGCGGCGTCGCTCAAGGGTGCCTTGGAGCAGGCCCGGACCGCCTATGAGGCTGCGACGCCCGGTACGACCCTGCTGCTCGCCACTGACTCGTCCGCCGCGCTGGCGACCCAGATCGAACAGGGTGCGCCGGCCGACGTCTTCCTGTCCGCTGATGCCACGAACCCCCGCAAGATCGCGGACGCAGGGCTGGCCGACGGGGCTCCGGTCCCGTTCGCGGGGAACCACCTCGCGATCATCGTGCCGTCTGCCAACCCCGCGGTCATCACGTCGCCGGCGGACGTCGCGCGGCCAGGCGTGCAGATCATCGCCGCGGGCGACGCCGTCCCGATCACGACATATGCCGAGCAGCTGATCGACAACCTTGCCCGGACAACGGCCGACGCCCCGGGGTTCGTGGCTGCCTACGCCGCCAACGTCGTGTCGCGGGAGGACAACGTGAAGGCCGTCGTGGCCAAGATCGAGCTCGGCGAGGGCGATGCAGCCATCGTCTATGCCACCGACGCCGTGGCAACCCGACGGGTCGCGACGATCCAGATCCCTGACCGCGTCAACGTCACGGTCGCGTACGAGGGCGTCGTCCTCAAGGCGCCCGGGCACTCGGTGGCAGCGCGCGCCTTCCTGGATTGGTTTGCCGGGCCGGCCGGGACCGCGATCCTGGTCGACCTCGGATTCCGGCCACCTTCGTGAGGGGCTGGGGCACTCGGTGGACGGCCGTCGTGGCCGGCTTGTTCGCGCTGTTCCTCGGCTTGCCCATCGTCGCCCTTGTCGGGCGCGCCGCGCTTGACGGGTCGCTCGGCTCGGCGATCGTGTCGCCGGTCGTGCTCGATGCCCTGGCCCTGAGCCTGTTGACCACGGCGGTGAGCCTGGTAGTGACCGTGGCCCTCGGACTGCCGGTGGCCATCGTGCTGGCCCGTCGACGCTTCCGGGGTAAGGGCCTGATCGAGGCCCTGGTCGACCTTCCGATCGTCCTGCCCCCATCGGTCGCCGGTCTGGCCCTCCTGCTGGTCTTCGGGCGGCGCGGCCTGCTGGCGTCGCCACTCGACATCCTGGGTGTCACCGTGCCGTTCACGACGGTGGCCGTCATCGTCGCCCAGGTGTTCGTGTCGGCCCCGTTCTTCATCCGCTCCGCGAGGACCGGCATCGCAGCCGTGGATCGCGACCTGGAGGACGCGGCCCGGGTCGATGGCGCCTCTGAGGGGCAGGTGTTCCGATCCGTCACGGTCCCCCTCGCGGGGGCTGCGCTGGCGGCCGGACTCGTCCTGTCCTGGGCGCGCTCGCTCGGTGAGTTCGGAGCGACGATCATGTTCGCCGGCAACGTCGAGGGGCGGACCCAGACCCTGCCCCTCGTGGTCTATGGCGAATTCCAGGGCGGCGACGTCGACGCTTCCGTGGCGGCGGCGGCGATCCTGGTCATCGCCGCGTTCGGGGTCCTGTTGGCGGCCCGACTGTTCCGCGCGCGGCGGGTCATGGATGTCGCCGGACTGACCTGACCGCAGGACGGGCCGGATGGGTGGCGACACCCGGGTCAGATGGCCCTCCCGGCATCGCGGTGCGAGCCGCACGCTGCCACAGTCACGCCCGGAACGGAGGTCACAGTCATGCGCGTCCTGGTCATCTACGCCACGCGCCTTGGGTCAACACGGGAGATCGCGCAGCGCATCGCGCACCGCTTTCGGATGATCGACATCGAGGCGGAGGCGATCGGCGCCGACGATTGCGCCCTGGCGATCGCCCTGCCGGATCGGGACGGGTACGTGATCGGTAGCGCCATCTACGCGGGCCATTGGCTCGCTCCCGCCGTCGATCTGGTGCGGAGGTACCAGGTATCACTGGCGAGCCGTCCGGTGTGGCTGTTCAGCAGCGGACCAGTCGGCGAGACGGCTGTGACGAACGACGCGGCCGACCCCAAGGAACTCGCGCGGCTCTGGACCGCCGTTCGTCCGAGAGATCACCGCGTGTTCGCCGGGGCGCTGGATCGGGGAGCCCTGACGGATGCGAACCTGGGTCGTGTCGAACGGTTCGTGGCGGAGCGCTTCGTGCCGGAGGGCGACTTCCGCGACTGGCCGGCGATCGACGCGTGGGCCGAGGACATCGCGCGCGAGATCGACCACTTCGGTTCGATCAGCCGGGCAGGGCGCTCGACCGTCGGATAGCGGCGAAGGTCACGCTGCAGCGCGCGGATCGCGGGCCTGGTGACAGCATCGCGCGCCGGGATGAGCCGCTACGCTGTGTGCAGGCCGGAGTGGCGGAACAGGCAGACGCAGCGGACTTAAACTCCGCCGCCCGCGAGGGCGTCCGAGTTCGAACCTCGGCTCCGGCACCATCGACGAGCGGCGCGATCCGCCTTCGGGCCTCGAACCGCGACTCCCACGCACGGACCCGGGCCTGCCGGCCCTGGGAGCAGACGGTCGCCGCTATCGCGCCTCGGACACGATCTCGCGCTGAGCCGTGGTCTTGGGGACGAGTTCCCGGGCGATGTCCTGCGCGCGTTCGGCCAGGGCGTCCTGGCGCGGATCGTCCGGGTCCATCGAGGCCTTCGTCTCCTCGATCTCGTGCAGCTCGTCGGTATCGGCCTTGATGTCGTCGGTCGTCGCTCGGAGTGCATCGTCGCGATCGGACATCGTCATCACCCTCCTGGTGTGGTCCGCTCCGGCGTCCAGCGGCCGTCGCGGTAGACGTACCACATGACTGTCGGCTCGGAGCTCAGCTCCCGCGGTCGGACGACGATGTCCGGGTACCAGGCTCGCAGGCGCTCGGCGAGCGACGCCGGATCAACGGCATCGATGGCGGCGGCGCGGGCCCGACGGACGAATGCGTCGTCAACTCGCGGATTGAGGATGAGCACCGGTCGCACGGCAACCCCCCTTGCGTGGTCAGCTCACGGTATGAGAGACCAGGGGCACGGGCCATCGCCGTTGCAAGGGCAGGTGTTGCAGGCGCCTATCGACCGCGGCGCTCAGGCGCGACGGCCGAACCCGAATCGCCCGCCCTTGCGGTCCGGCGCTGCTGCGGTCGCGACGGAGTGCGCATCCTGACCGAACGCGGTAGCACTCAGGCGGACCAGCCGTTCTGCGGCCGGCGAGCGCGCCGCGCCAAGGACGATCGGCACGCCCTCGTTCACGGCCTTCAGGTACAGGAACGGGTCATACGGGAGGTCCATGGAGATCCGCTGGCCCAGCGCCGACTCGATGTCCCGCGGCTTCAGGATCTCGCGGGCGAACATGTTGTTGAGCACGAACGTGGCCTTGGCCCCGAACGTGCCGGCCTCGTTCAGGTAGTCCAGCAGGGCATGGACCGACTTGAGCGCCGAGATCTCCGGGTAGACCGGCAGGATGATCGCCTCGGCCACCTCGAAGACGTGCAGGACGCGCTCGTCGAGGGTCGAGCCGGCATCGATGACGACGGCGTCGTAGCCCTCCAGGAGGGTGCCGATGATGTGCACGACGTGATCCGGCGTGACGAGCTCGGATGCCTCGGGGTGGATCGGGGCCGCGAGGACGTGGAGGCCGCTGTCGTGGCGCATGGCGTAGGTGCGCAGGAGCTCCGGTTCGCGCAGCGCCGCCTCGTCGCGCACGACATCCACGATGGTCTGCTTGGGATCCAGGTTGAGGTGCGTGGCCACGCCCCCGAATTGCAGGTCCAGGTCCACGAGGATGACCTTGTCCGGCCGCTTCCGGGCCGCGGCGACGGCCACGTTGACCGCTACCGTCGTCGTCCCGACCCCGCCCTTGGGGCTGTAGACGGCCACCACTCGTCGCTGGTGGGTGAGGGTCAGGCCATCGGCCGAGACGATGGGGGCGAGGTCCCGAGAGCGCTGGAACCGCAGGAGGAGCGCCTCGATGCGGGCCTCCAGCTCGCGCCCGTCGAACGGGCGGGCGATGACGTCGTCCGCTCCGGCCTCCAGGAACCCGATGCGCTCCTCGACGTCGTCGGTCGACGCGACGCACAGGACCGGGACCTTGGCCATCGCTGGGGTGGCCCTGATCTCACGACACAGGTCGACGCCGCGGCGAGCGCCGGAGTCGTCGCCGGGCCCGAGGTCCAGGATGACGAGCTGGTGGTCGACGACGTGGCTGAACGCCTCATCGGCGTCGGTCATGGCCGTCACGGCGTAGGCCGTGGCCGAGAGCGCCGGAGCGATCGGCTCGCCGGCGACGCCTGGGGACGACAGGACGAGGATGGTGCTGGCGGGCACGGAACCTCCGTGAATGACAGGTCAGGCTGGTGGATCGGACAGGTGGGACGGAGGATACATCGACCGACGACGATGCCCATCCGACCGTCGATCGAGGCGGCGCAGGGGCCCGTGCTAGACTACGGCCGGTTTCCTTTCCGCTCCGTGCCGATCGGCTTGACCGACGTCAGCGGGGCATCCCCATTGGAAGGAGTAGATAGGCGCATGCGCCGATACGAACTCATGCTCGTGATCCGCCCGGACGTGCCGGACGATCGCAGCCAGGCGATCATCGATCGCACGACCCGCCAGATCACGACGGCGGGTGGCCAGATCATCAAGGTGGCCCCGTGGGGACGCCGACGGCTGGCCTATCCCATCGACCGCTTCCGCGAAGGGTCGTACCACATCGTCCTGTTCCTGGCCCCGGCCGATGCGCTCGTGGAGCTGGAGCACAACCTCCAGATCAGCGAGGAAGTCCTCCGCCATCTCCTGACCCGCGATGAGCGCCCGGCCAAGGCCGGTCGCCGCGAGGACGGTGATGAGGACGTGGACGGCCTCGACGACGGCGACCTGCCCTCGCTCCAGGACGACGAGGACGACGGTGACACCTCCGAGCGGATCGACGAGTCCGAGACCGAGGCGGCCCCGGCCGCCATCGACTGAGCGAGGCGAACCATGGCGCTGTGCAAGGTCATGATCATCGGCAATCTCGGGTCCGACCCGGAGATGCGCTACACGCCGAGCAATCGTGCGGTGACGCAGTTCAACGTGGCCGTCAACCAGAGCACCAAGAATCAGCAGACCGGCGAGTGGGTCGAGGAGACCGACTGGTTCCGCGTCAGCGTCTGGGGCGACCGCGGTGAGCGTATCGCCGAGCAGCTGCGCAAGGGCAACAAGGTCTTCGTCGAGGGCCGCTTCCGGACCCGCGAGTTCGATGGCCGCGACGGCCAGAAGCGCACGGCCCTGGAGATCACCGCCGACTCGGTCGTCAATCTGGAGAAGCGGGTCCGCGACGACGAGGGCTCGTTCGGTGGCGGCTCCGGTCCCGGCGGCTCCGGCTCCGGCGGTGGCGACTTCGATCGGCCCGCAGGCGGTTCCGGTGGAGCCGGCCCGTCCGGAGGCTCCGGCGACCGGCCGGTGCGTCCCACACGGGCCCCAGCCGACGACACCGACTTCGACGACCTACCCTTCTGACATCCCAGGAGACTGACTGATGCCGCCCCCCGCCCGAACCTCTTCCCGCAAGCGCGATGACATGTATCGCGATCGCCGCCGTCGCAAGGTCTGCGCCTTCTGCGCCGACAAGACGGCCCAGATCGACTACAAGGAGGTCAACCGCCTCCGCCGCTACCTGTCCGAACGCGCCAAGATCGAGCCGCGCCGCAAGACCGGCACGTGCGCCGGGCACCAGCGCGAGCTGGCGATCGCCCTCAAGCGGGCACGTCACGTCGCCCTGCTCCCGTACGCGCCCCAGCACCTGCGCCCCTAGCGACGATGCCTCGCGGTCGGACCGGCCGCCGGCCGTGGCTGCAGCCCGGCGCCTGACATGGTGGTCGGGCTGTTGATGGTCGTCAGCGGAGCCGCGGCCGGCATGTTCGGGTCGCTACTCGGCCTGGGCGGCGGAGTGCTCATCGTCCCGCTCCTGACCCTGGGCTTTGGCCTGCCCCTGCGCGACGCGGTCGGTGTGTCGCTGGTGTGCGTGATCATGACCAGCAGCGCGGCCGCCGGCGTGTACCTCGAGCGCCACATCGCGAACCTGCGCCTGGGCATGACCCTGGAGTTGTTCACCGCGACCGGGGCCCTGGTCGGCGGCTCCATCGCGTTCCTGCTCGACGAGCGCCTGCTGTCCGGGCTCTTCGCCGCGCTCCTGCTGTATGTAGCGGCGACCATGCTCCGCAGTGGCCTTCGAAGCGCGCGGCGGACGGTCGCCGTTGAGACCGCGGTCCCGGCGGTGCCCGCGTCCGAGGCCAGGTCCGAGGCCGCGCCAGCCATCCACGGTATGCGCATCGGGGTCGTCGGATCGTTCGGGGCGGGGATCATCTCGGCTCTGCTGGGCATCGGTGGCGGGATCATCAAGGTGCCGCTCATGCATCTGGCCATGGGCGTACCGCTCCGCGTGGCGACCGCGACGAGCAATCTGATGATCGGCATCACCGCGGCCGCCAGTGCCGTCATCTATGCGCTCAACGGCGGCATCGACCCGTATGTCGCAGGCCCGACGGCCATCGGCGTCTTCGTCGGCGCGACGGCCGGGTCGCGGATCGCGCATCGCATCGATCTGCGCTACCTGCGGGTGCTGTTCGTCGTCGTCCTGGGCTACACGGCCATCCAGATGCTGATAAAGGCGCTCGGATGAGCGGGCTCGCTCCCGTGAGCCGTTCCGTGGACGCCCGGCGGGCGGCCGACGAGCGCGTCATCGGCCGGCTGCTCATCCTCGTCACGTACCTCGCCGTCGGCCTCCTCGTCGCCGGCGTGATCGCCATGATCGTCGCCGGCATCTCGCCGACGGACCCGGCCCCGACATCGGATCCCGCGGCGATCCTGGCCGCAATCCTGGCGCTCCGCCCCGAGGGGATCCTGTGGCTGGGCCTGGCCGTGGTCATCGCCACGCCGATCCTGCGGGTCATCGCCGCTGCGCTGGCGTACGCTCGACAGGCCGAGTGGCGGATGCTCGCCATCTCGATCACCATCCTCGTGGTCATCGCCGTCGGTGTCGCCACGTCCCTGCTTACGGAGACCTGACCGCGCATGGAGCTCATCGTCCTGGCCGTCTCGTTCGTCATCATCCTGTTGGGTGCCGAACTCTTCACCAATGGGATCGAGTGGTTCGGCCGCAAGCTCGAGCTTGCCGAGGGAGCCGTGGGGTCCGTGCTCGCGGCGGTCGGGACGGCGCTGCCGGAGACGATGATCCCGATCATCGCCATCGTCTTCGCGACGGGCGAATCGTCCGAGGAGATCGGCGTGGGCGCCATCCTTGGCGCGCCGTTCATGCTCGCGACCCTGGCCATGTTCGTGACCGGGGCGGCGGTCCTGGTGGTCGCCCGGAAGCGACCGGACGGCGACACGATGCGCGTCGACACTCGGGTCCTGGGCCACGACATGCGCTATTTCGGCATCGCGTACGGGATCGCCATCGCGGCGGCGTTCCTGCCCCTTGACCCGGTCTGGCCCAAGTGGATCGTGGCCGTCGTCCTGCTGGGCATCTACGCCTGGTACGTGAAGTCGCACTTCTCGGCCGATTCGGAGGGTGACGATACCGACCTCGCGCCGTTGCGCTTCCACCGACTGGACGCCGCGGCGCACCGGGAGGACGCGACCGTCCCGCGTCTACGGATCGTCAACGCACAGGTCGTCGCGGCGCTGGCGCTCATCGTCGTCGGGGCGATCGCCTTCGTGAATGCCGTGGAGGGCATCGCCTTGACCCTGGGCGTGGATGAGGTGCTCCTCGCCCTGGTCATCGCGCCGATCGCCACGGAGCTGCCCGAGAAGTTCAACTCGGTCATCTGGGTGCGTGCCGGCAAGGACACCCTGGCGATGGGCAACATCACCGGCGCGATGGTCTTCCAGGCAACCATCCCCACGGTCGTGGCGCTGGTCCTGGCGCCCGCCGCCTGGCAGGCAGCGGAGGGCAGCTACACCGCGTTTGCCTCGGCCGGCATCGCGTTCGCCTCATCGGCGGTCATCTTCATCCCGATGGTCCGGAGCGGCCGCCTGCGCGGGCGCAACCTGTTGGTCGGCGGGGTGTTCTACCTCGCCTATCTACTGCTCGTGATCACGGTCATCACCGACGTCTTCCCCTGAGATCGCTGGCGGGCACCGTCGCTCGCGGAGCGCAAGGGCACCGCTGATATACTCCGGCCACCTTCTTCGAGCGTCCCGACGGTGCGCGTGAGCGCCGTGCTGCAACCCCAGGAGCGCGACAGCGATGATCACCGAGAAGCCCGATCAGGCGGCCGCGCCGGCGACCCACCACGCCCCCAAGCCCGATGAGCTGGACGACCTCATGTGCTACTTCGAGGGCGAATTCGTCCCGATGCGCGACGCCAAGGTCAGCATCATGACCCACGCGTTCATGTACGGGACTGCGACCTTCGAGGGGATTCGCGCCTACTGGAACGAGGAGCAGGGCCGTCTGTACGGTCTGAAGATCCGCGAGCATGTCGAGCGCATCCGCCAGTCATGCCGGATCCTGCTGATGGAGCCCGTCCCGAGCGTCGACGAGCTGACCCGGCTGATCGTCGAGACCGTCCGGCGCAATGGCTTCCGCCAGGACACCTACATCCGACCGTCGTTCTACAAGTCGACCCGGGCGATCGGCGTGCGGCTGCACGACCTGGAGCACGAGCTGTACATCGTCGCCCTGCCGTTCGGCAACTACATCGATACCGACCATGGCGTTCGGGTCATGACCTCGTCCTGGCGGCGCAACGCGGACGACGCCCTGCCGGCCCGCGGCAAGATCGTGGGCGGCTACGTGAACATGGCCTTCCAGAAGTCCGAGGCGGAGCTCAACGGCTTTGACGAGGCCGTCGTGCTGACCGCGGACGGGCACGTCAACGAGTCGTCAGCGGCCAACATCTACATGGTCCGCGATGGCGTGGCGATCACGCCGCCGGTCAGCGACGACCTGCTGGAGGGCGTGACCCGCAAGGCGCTCATGGAGCTCCTCAAGAACGAGGGCATCCCGGTCCTGGAGCGCTCGATCGACCGCAGCGAGCTGTATGTCGCGGACGAGATCTTCGTGTGCGGTACCGGTGTCCAGGTCTCGCCCGTCGTCGAGGTCGATCATCGCAAGGTGGGCTCGGGCGAGATCGGGTCGATCGCCCGGTTGGTCCGCGACCGCTACTTCGACGCGGTGCGTGGCCGGCTGCCCGAGTACGCGCACTGGCTGACCCCGATCGAATAGGGCAGCGTCGCCGGGATCACGACGAAGGTGGCGGGCTCAGCTTCGGCGTGTCGCGCCCGATGGTGATGACCACGTCGGCCCGGATCGCCGTGTCGGTGGCGAGTGTCACCGTCACCTTGAACCGCTGCTCGAGATAGGCGATCGTCGCCGCCAGTTCGGCCTCGGCCCCGTTGTAGACGACGATCTTCGTGTCGGCCGGGACAGGTCCCTCGGGCTTGCCGCGCGGCGCCGAGGCCTGGAGGCCCTGGTCCTCGAGGTAGCCCGCCAGGTTCGTCCCGCGGTTGGCGTCGTCGGTGCCGTTGAGGACCCAGACCGCGGCTCCCTCGCCCGATAGCGTCTCACGGCGCGCCTCCAGCTCCGGGTCCACGGTGAAGGCGTCGGTCACGGCCTTGCGGATCTGGGCGATCTTGGGCACCACGATGCAGCCGCGGTCCGTACCGCACGGCGCGCTCGAGTAGAGCGGGGGCGAGAAGACGTAGCTCCGGATGTCCTTGGTGGCCACCTCGCTGGCGAGTCCGAGCAGGTTGGGCAGCTGGTCGAGGGGGACATCGGTCTTGACGCTCCGCTTCAGGGCCGCGACCAGCTCCGGGAGCCTGGGAATGAGGGTCTGCGGGTCCGCCTGCTCGCGCATCGAGAGCAGGATGCGCTGCTGGCGCGCCCCGCGGTCGAAGTCGTCGGACGTGTTGCGCGACCGGGCGTAGCGCAGGGCCTGTGAGCCGTTCATGTGCTGGATCCCGCTCGGGATATACAGGCGCAGGTTCCGCCCGACGCCTGCGGGGTACTCGTCATCGACGATCGGGACCTGCACGTTGACCGTCACGCCGCCGACCGCGTCGACGACGGATCGGAAGCCATCGAAGTCGACCTCGAGGAAGTATTTGATGTCCAGGCCGTACAGCTCGCCGAGCGTGGCCTTGAGGCCGTTGTACCCGCGGACGGTGTCCTTGCCGGGCCAGATGTCGGCGCGCCGGTAGTTGTTGAGGTAGAACGAGTTGATCTTCTGGCGATAGACCTGCCCCCACAGCGAGCGTGCGGGGCCGGCCGGGAGCGGGACGTCTACGGTGTCGCGCGGCAGGCTGAACATCGCCACCTTCTTCGTGACGGGGTCGATCGAGACGGTGATGAGCGTGTCGGTCCGGTGGCCGCCACCCTGCTTGTCCGCGCCGATGAGCAGGATGTTCAGGCGCTCCTTGCCGTCCCAGGGCGGGATCGAGACTTCCGGGACGTCGGAGCCGACAGCTGTCGGCTCAGCGCTGGGAGGGGTCGATGGAGCCGTGCTCTCGCCATCGGTCTCGCTCGGGTCGGGCGATCCGGAGGCATCGGCCGCGCACTCCGTGTCGACGTCCTCCCCGACGAAGATGCATCCACCGCCGAGGGCATCCAGGGCGAGCATGTCGTAGCGCGCCACGACGACATGACTGCCGGCCATCACCAGGAGGACCGCCGCGAGGCCCGCGATCGACAGCGGGCCGCGCGTCAGGCGCGCCTTGCCAAGCCGGCCGTCACCGCCCGCCTGGACCGCGTTCATCCACTCGGTCACGCGGTAGGCGTCGATGATGGCGATCAGCCGATAGAGCAGCAGGACGATGTTCACGACGAACACCGACGAGAGCACGAACGGGTTGAAGACGAGACCGATGAGCGCGATTCGGTCCATGCGCAACACGACGCCGGCCAGGAGCGCGATCAGCAGGACAGGCGCGGCGGCGAATCCGAGCGCGCGCGTGGAGGCCCCGGCATAGGCGTGGCCCAGGCCCGGGAAGAGGAGCGAGAGGAACGCGGCGGCGAACGGCGACCGCGCGCGCGGTCGAACGTCCTGCGGTGACGGCATCGCGGGTAGGATACTCGGGACCCGCCGGACCGGTCCGTGGACCGGCCGCGCCATCGTTGCCCACCGCCCGCGCCCCCGGAGACGCATGTTCCGACCCGTCACCAGCAAACCCGACTTCGTCGCCCAGGAGCACGCGCTACTGGAGACGTGGCGGGAGCGGCGGACGTTCGTCAGGCTGCGGGCCCAGAACGCCGGCGGCCCGCACTGGAGCTTCCTCGACGGGCCGATCACGGCCAACAACCCGATGGGCGTCCATCACGCCTGGGGCCGCTCGTACAAGGACCTGTACCAGCGCTTTCACGCCATGCTCGGCGAGGACCAGCGCTACCAGAACGGCTTCGACTGCCAGGGCCTGTGGGTCGAGGTCAACGTCGAGCGTGACCTGGGCTTCACCAACAAGCGCGACATCGAGGCCTTCGGCATCGACCGCTTCGTGACCCTGTGCAAGCAGCGCGTCCTGACCTACGCGGCGCGCCAGACCGAACAGTCGATCCGCCTGGGTATGTGGATGGACTGGAACGACCCGGACGAATTGCGTCGCCTCCACGACCTGCTGGCCAGCGACCCGAGCGCCGTGACCACGATCCAGGGGCCTGACGGCCCGGTCACCGACACCGTCGAGATGCTCGTCGGGCGGCTCGGCATGCCGGACGTCGGGGGTAGCTACTTCACGTTCAGCAACGAGAACAACGACCTGATCTGGGGCTTCCTGGCCGAGTGTCACCGCCGCGGCTGGCTCAAGAAGGGCCACGACACGATGCCCTGGTGCGCCCGCTGCGGGACCGGCCTGTCGCAGACCGAGGTGAACGAGGGCTACCAGGACAAGGACGATCCCGGCTTGACGGTCCGGCTCCCGCTGGTGGATCGGCCGGGTGAGGCGCTCCTGGTCTGGACGACCACGCCCTGGACTTTGACCTCGAACGTGGCCGCGGCCGTCGGCAAGGATCTCCGCTACGTGAAGGTCCGCCAGGGCGAGGACGTCTTCTGGCTCGCCAAGGGGACCCTCAAGTCCGCTCTGGTGGGGGCCTTCACCGTCGAAGACGAAGTCGATGGGTCGACGCTCGTCGAATGGCGCTACGAGGGGCCGTTCGACCACTTGCCGGCGGTCCGCAAGGCCTTCGAGCCCGAGGGCTACCAGCACCGGGTCGTGGCCTGGGACCAGGTCGGCGAGGACGAGGGCACGGGCATCGTCCACATCGCGCCCGGTTGCGGGGCGGAGGACTTCCAGCTCGGCCAGGCGCTGGGCCTGCCGGTCATCGCTCCGCTCGATGAATCGGGCATCGTGCTCGACGGGTTCGGGGGGCTCACTGGCCGGGATGTGCGCGACGTGGCGGAGCCGATCATCGAGCACCTCAAGGCGGAGGATCGCTTCTACCGCCTCGAGACCATCCACCACCGCTATCCGCACTGCTGGCGCTGCGGGACGCCGCTCGTCTTCCGCCTCGTGGACGAGTGGTACATCCGCATGGGCGAGGTCTACGACGTCCCGCGCGAGCAGCTCACGAAGGAGCAGGTCGACGCCAGCCTGCGCTACCAGATCATGGAGGTCGTCGACCGGATCCGCTGGATCCCCGAGTTCGGGCACGACCGCGAACTCGACTGGCTGCTCAACATGGGCGACTGGATGATCAGCAAGAAGCGCTACTGGGGCCTGGCCCTGCCGATCTACGACTGCGCGTCGTGCGGCACGGTCGAGGTCATCGGCGGCCGCGACGAACTGCAGCGCCGGGCCGTCGACGGCTGGGACCGATTCGAGGGCCATACGCCGCATCGTCCGTGGGTCGATGAGGTGAAGATCGACTGCCCGTCGTGCGGCCAGCCGGTCGAGCGCATCAAGGACGTCGGGAATCCGTGGCTGGACGCCGGCATCGTGCCGTTCTCCACGCTCCACTTCCGCGAGGACCCCGACTACTGGCGCCAGTGGTTCCCGGCCGACTTCATCACCGAGAGCTTCCCGGGCCAGTTCCGCAACTGGTTCTATTCGATGCTCGCGATGTCCACGGTCCTCCGCCGCGAGCCACCGTTCCAGACGATCTTCGGCTATGCGCTGGTCTTCGCCGAGGACGGCCGCCAGATGCACAAGAGCTGGGGCAACGCCATCGAGTTCGATGAGGCGGCCGACCGGATGGGCGTCGACGTCATGCGCTGGATGTTCGCCAAGGCCCGGCCGGAGGACAACATCGCGTTCGGCTGGCATGCCGCCGATGAGGCGCGCCGCGAGTTGCTCGTCCTGTGGAACGTGTACGCGTTCTTCGTGACGTATGCGCGGCTCGCGGGCTGGACCCCGGCGGACGCGGCTCCACCGGTCGGGGAGCGCCCGGTGCTCGATCGGTGGATCCTCTCCCGGGCGGCTGGGACCGCGACAGTCGTGGAGGACCGGCTGCGCGATGTCGATGCGGTCGGGGCGACCCGCGCGCTCTCGAGCTTCCTCGATGGCCTGTCGACCTGGTACCTGCGCCTGTCCCGACGACGCTTCTCCCGGTCCGACGACGCCACCGACCGCTCGGCCGCGTTCGCGACGCTCCACGAGGCGCTCGTCGCGACCTCGAGGATGCTCGCCCCGCTGCTGCCGTTCCTCGCCGACACGTTCTACGACAATCTGGTCACGTCGATCGATGCGACCGCGCCCGACAGCGTCCACCTGACGCGCTGGCCGTCTGCGGACCTGGCCGGACACCGGGACGAGCGCCTGGAGCGGGCGATGGCTGTCGTGCAGGGGGCGGTCGATCTCGGGCGGACGCTGCGCAGCGCCAACCGACTCAAGACCCGCCAGCCGCTGGCCCGAGCGTGGCTCGCGGCGCCGGACCGCGGCGACGCGCTGGACGGCGATCTGCTGGCCCTCATCTCGCGCGAGATCAATGTCCGGGTCGTCGAACCGATCCGAGACGGCTCCGACCTCGTCGAACGGCGGGTCAAGGTGCTGCTGCCGAAGGTCGGCAAACGGCTCGGAGCGGCGATCCCCGCGGTCATGGCCGCGGCGCGGGACGGCTCGGTGGAGTTCCATCCCGACGGGTCGGTGACGATCGCCGGACACTCCCTGACCGCCGACGAGGTCGAGATCCAGGCCACGCCGCGGCCCGGAACGGCCGTCGCGGAGGACGACGGCCTGGTCCTCGTGCTGGACACCGAGATCACCCCGGAGTTGCGCGCCGAGGGCGACGCACGGGAGCTCGCTCGAGCTGTCCAGGACCTGCGCAAGGAGACCGACCTCGCGCTCGACGATCGGATCACCCTCTGGATCGATGGGCTCGCCGACGACGTCCGGCCGCACCTCTCCGCGGTCCTCGCCGACACCCTGGCGGTGCTCGGGGAGGGGAGTGCTCCCGGGGACGCGCCAAGCGCCACGATCGCCCTGGAGAGCGGACCCGTGACCATCGCCATCCGGCGACTCGCATGACGAACGCCGGGGTGCAAGGGCGGCCGTACTGGGCGGCCTTCCTGGGCCTCGCGACGATCGTCGTCATCGTCGACCAGCTGACCAAGGCCTGGCTGGTCTCCGTCCTGGCGCCGGGCGAGCGACAGGTCATCCTGGGCGATCTGCTGCGGATCATGCACTCGCAGAACAGCGGCGCCCTGTTCGGGCTGTTCAAGGACCAGGCGCTCCTGTTCGGCCTGGTCTCGCTCGGCGTCGTCGGGCTCATCGTCTGGTACCACGGCAGCTCCGGCCGGAGCGCCCTGCTGACCCTGGCCCTCGGGCTGCTCCTGGGCGGCGCCATCGGCAACATGATCGACCGCTTCCGGCTGGGCTACGTCGTCGATTGGGTCGACATCGGCATCGGGGAGTGGCGGTTCTACACCTTCAACGTGGCCGATTCGGCGATCACGGGGGCGATCCTGCTGCTGCTTCTGAGCGCGGTCCTGCCGATGCTGCCGCGCGACAGGTCGGAGCGCGAGGCGCCCACCGCGCCCACCGCGCCCCAGTCGCCGACGGAGACGGTCGATGGCTGATGGCGCCGTGCAGGCCGGGATCCGGACCGTGCGCGTGCCAGACGGCGCGCCGTCTCGCGTGGACCGGGTGGTCGCCGATGCCACGGGCCTGTCGCGCAGCCACGTCCAGAAGCTCATCACGGACGGTCGCCTGACCGCGGACGGCGTGGCGTTGAAGGCCAACACGATCGTCGTGCCGGGCACGGATCTGCGACTCGACGTCCCGGAGCCCCTCGCCCTGGACCTCGCACCGGCCCCGGACATCGAGCTCCACATCGTCTACGAGGACGATGACCTGCTCATCGTCGACAAGCCGTCCGGGCTGGTGGTCCATCCATCGCCCGGGCATCGCGACGGCGGCACGCTCGTCAACGCGCTGCTGGCGCGGGCCGGTGGCGCGGAGTATGGCGGGATCGCGGGCGTGGCCCGGCCGGGCATCGTCCATCGCCTGGACCGGGACACCAGCGGCCTGCTGATGGTCGCCAAGCACGACGCCGCGCAGGCCTCGCTGATGGGCCAGCTCAAGGCGCGCCGGGTGCGCAAGACCTACCAGGCCCTCGTCGCGGGGAGTGTGGCGGCGGCCGTCGGTCGGGTCGAAGCACCGATCGGGCGTGACCCGAAGCACCGGACAAGGATGGCGGTCGTGCCCGACGGGCGCGCCTCCACGACGGGCTACCGCGTCCGCGAGCGCTTCACCGGCTGGACGCTCCTCGAACTGGACCTCATCACGGGGCGCACGCACCAGATCCGGGTGCATCTCGACGCCATCGGGCACCCGGTGGCGGGCGATCCGGTGTACGGCACCGGCACGTCGCGGCGTGGGCCCGAGGGCCTGGACCGGCTTTTCCTGCACGCCTGGCGCCTGGAGCTCGCGGCCCCGGGCGATGGACACCTCATCCGCGCGACGGCCGAGCTTCCACCCGAGCTCGAGCGCGTGATCGTCGGCCTGCGCACCGCCGAGACGGCTCGATGAGTGACTGGCCGGGCCCGCCGGCGCCAGGCGAATCCATCGACGTCGCGGCCGACCCCGGGCGTCCGGACGGGGTCATCGAGGGTGAGCCCGGCGCGATGCTGGTCATCATCTCGGGGCCGTCCGGTGTGGGCAAGGACACGATCATCGATGCGCTGCGCCGACGGCAGCACGACCCCGAGTACCTGTACGTCGTCACGTGCACGACCCGCGCCCCGCGACCGGGCGAAGTCGACCGCGAGGACTACCACTTCATGACCCGCGAGCGCTTCCTCCAGCTCCGCGCCGCCCGCCAGCTGCTGGAGGCGAACGAGGTCCACGGCAACTGGTACGGCTCGCCGCGCGACCAGGTCCGCGAGGCGGTCTCGAGTGCGCGGCATGCCATCCTGAAGATCGATGTGCAGGGGGCCCAGGTGGTCAAGGAGCAGGTCTCGGAGGCCGTCCTCATCTTCGTGGTCCCGCCGTCGCTGGAGACGCTCTTCTCCCGACTGCGCGCCCGGGCGACGGAGACCGCCGACGAGCTCGAGCTTCGCCAGCGTAACGCCGCCATCGAGCTGGCCCGCCAGGACGACTACGACTACGTGGTCGTCAACGAGACGGGCCAGGTCGAGCGGACGGCGGAACGGATCGACGAGATCATCGCCGAGGAACGACGACGCCACGCGGACCGACGCGTCCGGGTCTAGGGTTCGCCCGGTGACGCTGGGACTGGACGGGTTCGACGGGCCGAACGAGCTCGACGGCGGGGTCGCCGGCCTCTCGTCGCCGGAGCGCGGCGAGCGGCTCGTCGAGGTGGCCGTGGATGCGGCGGGAGCCGGCGGCTCGCGGCCGTATACCTATCGCGTGCCGGCCTCACTGGCGGACCTGGTGTTGGGCGAGGCAGTGCTCGTGGAGTTCGGGCGGCGACAGGCGCTGGGCGTGATCCTCGCGGAGACGACCGCGGTCCCGGACGCCGCCACGAAACCGATCGTCGATCGCGTGCGGGCGGATGGACCGTTGTTGCCGCCGCTGACGTTGGCCCTTGCCCGCTGGATCGCGGGCCACTACCTGGCACCGCCTGCGCTGGTCATCCGATCGATGCTGCCGCCTGGGCTGCTGGAGCGGCTGGAGCTCGTGGCCGAGGCGACCCCAGCCGAGGCGACGCCGGGCGCCGAGGTCCGTGCCGTGACCCTGGATCGCGTGGACGCCGACCTCCTCGACCAACTCGCCGGTGGTGCCCGACCGGCCCGTGACCTCGCCGCACCGGAAGGGCGTGCGGGCCTCCTTCGGCGACTCCGACAGCTGCAGGTGGCGGGGCTCGTGTCGCTCGACTGGACGCTGCTAGGCGCCTCTGCGGGTGCGCGCTACGAACGCTGGCTGCGGGCGACCGACGAGGGACGGGCCGTGGCGCAGTCGCTGGCCGCCGGGGAGCGCGTCGCCGGACGGCCCCTGGGTCCCCGCCAGGTCGCCGCGCTTGGGGAGCTGGTCACGACGTCCGCCCTTGCGGAGGGACTCGCCGGTGGGGACCTGGCGGGGCGGCACGGCGCGTCGGCGCTGGCCGGGCTGGTCCGTCGGGGACTCGCGGCGGCCGAGGTCCGAGAGCGACCGCGCCGCCCACTTGCTGCGCGATCCGCCGGTCGTCGTGGCGGTCGCCCGGCTGCCAGCCACCTCACCGCGGCCCAGGCTGACGCGGTCTCGCGCGTCGTGCGGGCTATCGCGACCCGCGACCCGCGACCGCTGCTCCTTGACGGGATCACCGGCGGCGGCAAGACCGCGGTCTACGTCGAGGCCATCGCCGCGTCGCTGGATGCCGGCCGCCCGGCCCTCGTGCTTGTGCCGGAGATCGCACTCGCCTTGCCCCTCGTGGACCGTCTTCGTGCCGACCTCGACGCCCGCGTCGCCCTCGTCCACTCCGGGCTGGGTGACGGCGAACGAGCGGACGAATGGCGCCGCATCCGGGCTGGGGATGTGGACATCGTCGTCGGGACGCGGCTGGCGATCGGCGCGCCACTGGCGGATATCGGCGTCCTCATCGTCGACGAGGAGCACGACCCGGCGTACAAGAGCGACCGGACACCGCGCCTCCAGGCCCGCGATGCCGCGATCCAGCTCGCGCAGCTGGCCGGCGCGGCCCTGGTCCTCGGCTCGGCGACGCCGTCCGTGGAGTCCTACGGCCGGGCGCAGGACGGGACCTACGATCGGGTCATCCTGCCGGCGAGACCGGTCGGCGAGGCGCCGCTCGTGGAGGTCGTGGACCTGCGCGCGGAGCTGGCGGAGGGCCAGCGCGGCTCGATCTCCCGAGCCCTGGACGAGGCGCTGGCCGCGCTGGACACCACGGCGGGCGAGCAGGCCATCCTCGTGCTGAACCGGCGCGGGACGGCGTCGGTCGTCCTGTGTCGGGACTGCGGGCACGTCCAGGCCTGCCCCGACTGCGAGCGGGCCCTCGTCTACCACCAGGCCGGCACGACCCTGCGCTGCCACCACTGCGGCCGAGCGACGCCGCTCGCCACGCGCTGCCCGAACTGCGCCTCCCCGCGGATCCGCTACCTGGGTGGCGGCACGGAGCGGGTCGAGCGCGAGGTCCGCGCCGCGCACCCGAACCTGCGGGTGGCGCGCCTGGACCGGGATGTCGCCGAACGACGCGGCGCGGCGGCCCGGGTCATCGATGCGTTCACCGCTGGCGAGACGAACGTCCTGGTCGGCACGAGCCTCGTGGCCAAGGGCCTGGATGTCCCGACCGTGACGCTGGTCGGGGTCGTGTCCTCCGATATCGCCCTGAACCTCCCCGACGAGCGCGCCGCCGAGCGGACGTTCCAGTTGCTCAGCCAGGCCGTGGGCCGTGCCGGTCGCGGTGACCGCCCTGGCCGCGCGATCCTCCAGACCTACCAGCCCGAGCACCCGGCCATCGTCGCCGTGGCGCAGGCCGATGCGGCCACCTTCTACGCCGCGGAACTGGATCTGCGTCGGCGGTTCGGATCACCGCCGTTTGGTCGCTTGATCAAGCTCACCGTGGCCCTGCCCGACCGCGATGCAGCGGAAGAGGCCGGCGTCGAGATGGCGACGCGCCTGCGCGACCGGGCCACGGCGCTGGCCATGCGGATGGACGTCGCGGGACCCGCGCCGGCGTACATCGCCCGGCGCAACGACCGCTGGCGGTTCCACGTCGTCCTGCGCGGCGCCGATCCGATGGCGGTCCTGGGCGAGGATCCCGGGCCGCCCTGGTCGGTCGATGTCGACCCGGAGTCGCTGTTGTGAGGGGTCCTTCGCGGCCGCGCTTCAGACCAGCACGTTCCTGATGAGTCCTTCATGAAGGGTCGCGAGTTCCTACCGATCACGCAGGAAGTCGGGCACGCCCGCGCTCACTCATCCCAGAAGTGCGCCTGATTCGAGCATCGCCGCCTGGCAGTGTCGGTCAAGACCTCCTGGCTTGGCAGCGCTCAGTCCTGGCACCTCGGCCCTGCCGGCCCCTCCACCGCGGTGGGGTTGAGTGATCCACCAACGACCGTGTCACCGATCTGGACGAACCAGCGCGGAAGTTCGGTGACCTCCTCGGTCAGGACGATCGCCCCGTCGGCGGCTCGGCGCACCTCAAGGCTCCAGGGCAGACTCGGTAGACCTACCTGGCCGGGAACCAGCGAGGCACCACCATCACATGGCACGCTGATGGCGGGCGCCCCGGCGACGAGGAACACGAGATCAGGCCCGCCTCGGTTCTCGGCGTAGAGCGTCCCCGAGGCGGCCGGCGTGGAGCAGCCAGCCAGCAGCAGGATCGCTGCGAGTGAGAGAGATCGGGCGCCGACTGGCCGACTGGCGCGCACGACTCGACCCTAGCCGCGGGCTCCTCAGTCGAGGTCGCGCCGGTAGGCAACGACCACCCCACCGACCATGCGCTCGAGACCCTGTAGGCATTCCAGCTGCACCGGATCGAGCTCGACCGGATGCAGTCCTTCGGCCGCCAGCAGCTCCTCGTCGACCGTGCCGAACCGGGTCGGTCGGTAGACCATCACGATGTCCGTATCGAGCGTGCGCTCCGCCTCGTCGACGAGCGCGACCTGCTCCGGTGCGAGGTCGGCGTATGTCCATGCCTGGTCCATGCCCATCCTCCGCGAGATCGGCGACCGCACCCCGCAGCCACCTTCGCGGCCGATGATACGCCCCGGGTCCTCGCTGGCCGCTGAAACCTGTCCGCGGCTTGCGGCCGAGGTCAGCCCGGGTGACCAGGTCAGCCCCCGTGACCAGATCCGAACAGATGAGCACGACCCATGCGCCCAGATGACAGGAATCCGTCATCTGAGCAGGGCGGCATGCACGACCTGTGCCCAACTGGTCAGCCCCCGTGACCAGGTCTGCCCACGTGACCTCGCGGCTCCGCCCCGCCGCCGCGGCCGCGGCCCCGGCCCTGGCCCGAACCTGCCGTGGTCAGCCCCAGTGACCAGGTCAGCCCCCGTGACCAGATCCGAACAGATGAGCACGACCCATGCGCTCAGATGACAGGAGTCCGTCATCTGGGTAGAGCAGTACGAAGGATCTGTCCGAAACAGGTCAGCCCCAGTGACCAGGTCAGCCCCCGTGACGTCGACGGCTCGCGCCCACGGGACCTGACCCGACACCACCGTTCGTGGGACGATGTGATGCCCCAAGGAGGAGACGCACCATGACC
>JBPPMZ010000005.1:0-4924 GCA_051306295.1 Candidatus Limnocylindrales bacterium | reverse complement strand
GACGTCCGACTCGAGCGCTCCCAGTGGGAACGGATCGACCTCGCCCCCGACGTCGAACTGCACATCCGTCGGCCGCTCGCGCGATCGACGGCCAAACGGGTCGATCGCCTCATCGCCATCGCCCGCGACCTACTCGAGGAGGACCCGTCATGACCGACCAGCCCGCCATCTCCCTTCGCGCCCGCGCTGATCGGCGTTTCATCCGACCGAACGATCGGAGTCATCGGTTCGTGCTCGTCGAGTTGACCGCGCCACCGGCGACGCAGGCCCGCAAGCGACCACCGGTCAACCTCGCGTTCGTCATCGACCGCTCGGGTTCGATGTCCGGCCAGAAGCTGGAGCTCGCGAAGCGGGCTGTCCTCGAAGCCGTCGAGCGCCTCGATGACCACGATCGGTTCAGCGTCGTCGCCTATGACGACGAGGTGCAGGTCGTGGTCGAGCGGACGACCGCCACGGGCACCGCACGCCGCGATGCGATCGAGCGCCTGCGCGACCTGGGTCCCGGCGGCAGCACGAACCTGTCGGGCGGCTGGTTCGCCGGCTGCGAACAGGTCGCGGCACGGCAAGATCCACAGGCCGTGAATCGCGCCTTGCTCCTGACCGATGGCCTGGCCAACGTCGGCATCAAGGACCCTGGCGAGCTCGCCGTCCATGCCGGGGAGCTGCGAGCGCGCGGCATCACGACCACGACCTTCGGTGTCGGCAACGACTTCGATGAGGCGCTCCTGCAGGCCATGGCCGATGCCGGTGGCGGGCACTTCTACTACATCGCCGACGCCGCGCAGATCCGCGACCATATCGGGAGCGAGGTGGGGGAGACCCTGCAGGTCGTCGCCCGGGACGTTTCCCTTGACCTCGTGACGGCGGACGGTATGGCCATCGAGGCCATCTCGCCGCAGCGCACGACGACCCGCGGCAACCGCACGGCCATCTCGATCGGGGACCTCGTGGCCGACCAGGCCGTCGAAGTCGTCCTCCGTCTGACCTTCCCGTACGGCGATCTCGGCCGTGAGGCCCGGATCATCGTCGACCTCGATGGCGCCTCCGAGCGCTTGGTCTGGACCTATGCCGACGACCCGACGAACGACGGCCAGCCGCGCGACCGGGACGTGGACCGCGCCGTGGCGCGCCAGTTCGCGGCCCGGGCTCGCCAGGAGGCCGTGCAGCGCAATCGCGGTGGCGACTACCAGCGCTCGCGGCGGGCGCTCGAATCGACCGCGGCCCGCATCCGCAAGTACGCGAACGGGGACGCGGAACTGCGCGGGCTCGCCGAGGCGCTGGTCGCCGAGGCCCAGGTCTTCGCCGCGCCGATGGCCGAGCCGAGCCTGAAGCAGGCGTACTTCGCGAGTGCGAACCTCGCCCGCAGCCGCGACCCGATGGGCCGCTCGGTGAAGCGCCCGAGCTGACGCGATCAGGGCGGTCGCCTGTATGGTGACCACCGACTCCGTCGATCGCCACCGACCTCGAGGTATCGCCATGGATGAACAGACGGTCCGCGACCGCGCCGAAGAGCTCTGCGCCGCCTTCGTGTCCGGCGACATGGGCCGGGCCCTCGAGCTGTTCAGTCCGGAGCTCCGCCAGCACGTGGGCGAGGTCGTCTCGCTCCTGCCGCTGCCCATGAGCGAGGCGACGGTCGAGTCGATCGAGCACAGCGGGGCGGGGGACAACGTCGTGCTGCGGATGGTCGGCGAAACGGCCGAGGACCTGTTCCAGACACGCTGGAAGGACCGCGACGGCACACCCACGCTCATCGAGTTGAGCCACCTCAGCAAGACCGAGCGGGAACCTGCTGCCGACGACGGCGACGGCGATCTGGTCGACGGGGCCGCCGAAGCGGGCGAGCCCGGATGACCACCGAACACGACGGCCACGACCACGATGCGCACGCGCATGAGCACCACGAGCACGTACCCGTCGAGTACCGCGATGCCGTGGAAGGCTTTCGCGAGGACAAGGACGACTTCTTCAAGACGCACCAGCAGAGCCCGATCCCAGTCGCGGAGCGGGCGGCCTTCGCCGGGCTGCCGTACTACGACGTCGACGAAGCCCTCGGGTTCGAGGGCTTGTCCCTGGAGCCGTACGTCGGCGGGGAACCGTCGCACTTCCAGATCCCGACGTCAGACGGCAAGCTCCGGCCAGCCCATCGAGCGGGCGTCCTACGCTTCGAGCTGGGTGGCACGCCGCAGCAACTGACCACATACACCTTCGACGGTGGCGACGGCGAGTCGCTGTTCGTGCCCTTCCTGGACGAGACGAGCGGGACGGAGACCTATGGCGCAGGCCGCTACCTTGACCTGGAGCCCGAGGAGGACGGCACCTACACGCTCGACTTCAACCTGGCCTATCACCCATCGTGCGTGTACGACCCGCGCTTCTCGTGCCCCCTGACGCCGGCCGAGAACCGTCTGCCGATCCGCATCGAAGCCGGAGAACGACTCGCGCCACCGGCCTGAGCCCGGTCAAGCGGGCGCGTACTCCAAGAGCCTGGCCGAGGAGCTGGGCTTCGATCACGCCTGGTTGGTCGATCACCTGGTCGACACCGATGGGCCGCCGGAGGCCGGCTGCCTTGAGGGCTGGACGCTCCTCGCCGCGGTCGCCGCGAGGACCTCGCGGATCCGGCTGGGCATCCTGGTCTCGAGCAACACGTTCCGGCACCCAGCCGTGCTGCTCAAGGAGGCCGTGACGGTCGACCACATCAGCGGCGGGCGGGTGATCCTGGGCATCGGGACGGGCTGGAACGAGGATGAGCACCGCCGCTACGGCGTATGTGGATCACGTGCGCCGGCATCGAGCGCTCGGGTTCACCGATTTCTCGACCGTGGCCCCGGGACCTGGGCAGATGGCCACGCTGCGCACGATCGCGACGGAGATCATCCCGGGCATCCGCGAGGGGCGCATCGCGGTCTGACGTTTGCGAAAAGCCCCCCCACCCCTCTATGCCATTCCGACGCATAGTCGCTCGCGGGCGGGGGCGGGGATCCGCCGGATGTGAAGCGAGGATCCGCCGGATATGCGGCGGAATGGAATATGCCGGCAGACCCGACGCCGGCCGAGCCACCTGCCCGCGCCCGCGGCGTCCGCCGGATATGCGGCGGAATGGCATACGCAGGCAGACCCGACGCCGGCGACGCCGCGCCGCCGCGCCCGCGGCAGCCTCCGGGCGCGGGTGCGACACTGGCCGGCCCATGGACGACCTCACCCGGCACCTCCAGGCGATGCTCGGCCCCGAGGCGGCATTCCGCGACGGACAGCGCACGGCCATCGAGGCCGTCATCGCGGACGGCCACCGGGCCCTCGTCGTGCAGCGCACGGGCTGGGGCAAGAGCCTGGTCTACTGGATCGCGACGCGCGTCCGCCGCGACCAGGGCCACGGCCCCACCCTCATCATCAGTCCGCTGCTTGCGCTGATGCGCAACCAGATCGCGATGGCCGGGCGCCTGGGCCTGCGGGCCGCGACCATCAACTCGGGCAACGTCGAGGAGTGGGACGCCACCCACCAGGGCCTCGCCGCGGACGCCATCGACGTCCTGCTCATCTCCCCGGAGCGCCTTGCCAACGAGCGCTTCACGCGCGACATCCTGCCCGGAATCCAGGGCTCGATCGGCCTGTTCGTCGTCGATGAGGCGCACTGCATCTCCGACTGGGGCCACGACTTCCGCCCCGACTACCGGCGGATCGGGCGGATCCTGCAGGCCCTCGACCCCCGCGTCCCGGTCCTGGCCACGACCGCCACGGCCAACGACCGGGTCGTCGACGACGTCGCGGAGCAGCTCGGCGCGGGCGCGACCGTCCTGCGCGGGCCGCTGGCACGACAGTCACTCCAGCTCGATGCGATCGTGCTCGAGAACCAGGCCGAGCGTCTGGCCTGGCTGGCCGGCGAGCTCCCGCGGATGCCGGGGAGTGGCATCGTCTACTGCCTGACCGTCGCCGACACACAGCGGGTCGCGACCTTCCTCCAGTCGCAGGGCATCGACGCCCGCCCCTACAACGCCGACCTTTCGACCGGCGAACGCGAGTCGCTTGAGGACGCGCTTGTTGCCAACGAGATGAAGGCCCTCGTCGCCACCGTCGCGCTCGGGATGGGCTTCGACAAGCCCGATCTGGGCTTCGTCGTGCATTACCAGCGGCCCGGCTCGGCCATCGCCTACTACCAGCAGGTCGGTCGAGCGGGTCGCGCGGTCGAGCATGCGTTCGGGGTCGTGCTGTCCGGACGCGAGGACGACGACATCGCCGAGTTCTTCATGGACCAGGCCTTCCCGCCGACCGCCGACATGCATCGCATCCTGGCGGCGCTCGAGGACGGCGGGTCGATGTCGGCGAGCCGCCTCGAGACCACGGTCAACCTCCGACGCGGCCGGATCGCCCAGGCGCTCAAGCTGCTCGAGCTCGATGGCGCGGTCGCGCGCGAGGGCGGTCGATTCGTGCGCACGGCCGAGCCCTGGCAGCAGGACGAGGAGCGCATCGAACGGGTCATCGCCGCGCGGCGCACGGAGCTCGCCGAGATGCAGGCCTACATGCGTCACGACGGCTGTCTCATGGCGTTCCTTATCCGCCTGCTCGACGACCCGGACGTGACGGCCTGCGGACGCTGCGCCAACTGCACGGGGCGGGGGCTGCCGCGGACCGTCGACGACGAGCTGGTCCGGGCGGCCGTCACGTTCCTGCGCCGCGACCTGCGCACGATCAAGCCGCGCCTCCAGTGGGCACCGGACGCCGTGCCCGGCCTGACCGGCAGGATCGCGCCGCCGAACCAGCCCGGGATGGCGCTCTCGGTCCACGGTGACGCTGGGTGGGGGAGGGAGGTCCAGCGCGGCCGCTTGGTGGGTGGCGCGTTCTCCCCGGATCTCGTTGATGCGGCGGCGAAGGCGATCCGGGATCGATGGCATCCGGCGCCGCTGCCGGTCTGGGTGACGGCCGTGCCGTC
>JBPPMZ010000004.1:0-9926 GCA_051306295.1 Candidatus Limnocylindrales bacterium | reverse complement strand
CTCCTACGCCTCCCGCCACGATGGCGCCGCCTCCGCCGGAGCTCATGACCGTCGAGCCCGTCGAGGGCACCACGCTACCGCTGGCTGCCCGCGACGGCGCACCCGGCCTCGTCGCCTGCGGAGCGCTTCGGCCCACGACGCTCGAGGCCATCTTTGCCGTGCCAAATGGTGCGGAGACGCGCATCGGCCCCGAGTACGACATCCTCCGAGAGACGATCGAGCGATACGGCGATGACTCCGAGTTCGGGTTCCGGGGTCAAACGTTCCGAGAGTTCCGCCTCGATGCGACGAACGTCGAGTTCCTCGGGAGCAACGACGAGCCGGAAGGGCCGTACTCCTCGATCGACGTCGAGTTCTCCGGTGGGAACTGGGACGGGTCGGGGATGACCGGTGGCTGCAAGCTGACCGGCGAGCCGGGGCCCGGGTGGGGCGCCGTGAACTGGACCCTCGATCCCGACTTCGACACTCCCACCGCGAACACGCGCACGCTGCACCTCCTCGCGACGGACTATGAGTGTGTCGGTGCGGCCCGCCTCCGGGGACGGCTCGCGCCCGCGTGGCTGTTCCTCCAGCCCGAGATCGTATGGGTGCAGCTGTTCGCGACGCGCGTCGAAGCCGATGCCGAGTGCACCGACCAGAAGCCGACGAAGGTCACCGTGCGCTTGCCGGAAGCATTGGGGAAGCGGGAGCTGGCCGATCTCAACCCGACGCCATGCCGCGGGTGCGGCGGATAGGCTCCGTCCGGGGATAATGGCGCGATGGGCAAGGTCATCTTCCTGATGAACGTCTCGGTCGACGGGTACATCGAGACGCCGGATCACTCGCTCGACTGGGCGACCACCAACGACGAGCTGCACACCTGGTTCAACGAGCGACTGCGCTCGACCGAGGTCAGCGTCTACGGCCGCCGCCTGTTCGAGCTCATGAACGCCTACTGGCCGACGGTCGAGTCCGACCCCGCGGCCACCGGGCCGATGCTCGACTTCGGCCGGATCTGGAACGCGAAGCCGAAGGTCGTCGTGTCGCGCTCGATGGACGCGGCACCGCCCGGTTGGCGCCTCACGAGCGGCGAACCTGAGGCGATCCTCGCGGAGCTTCGACGGGACTTCCGTGGCGACATCGAGATCGGCGGGCCGACGCTCGCCGCCGAGTTCATCCGACGGGGCCTCGTCGACGTGTACCAGCTCGTGATCCACCCGGTGATCCTGGGCGGCGGCAAGCGCTTCTTCCCGGACCTCGATCGACCGGCAGGGCTTCGGCTGCTGGAGACCCGGACGTTCTCGTCTGGCGCCGTGTATCTCGGGTTCGCGGCCCGCTGACCGGCTCATGGCCAGCTACCCCTCCGGCGTTCCCGACGGGTCGCGGCGCTACACTCGGCCGATGCGGGTCCTGCTGACCACCCATCCGGGGTACGGACATTTCCGACCGCTGCTGCCCCTGGCGCATGCGCTCGTGGCGGCCGGGCACGAGGTTCGGATCGGGACGTCGGCGTCGTTCGCCGGGGCCGTGGAACGCGAGGGCCTGACGGCCGAAGCCATCGGGCTGGACTGGCTGCACGGCATGGAATCGACGATCCCGGCGGAGCTGCGGCCACCCCCGCAGGCAAACACCATCGCGACCTATTTCGCGCACAAGTTCGTCCGGATGACCGCTGGGCGCCTGGCCGCCGACGTCGTCGCCCTTGCCGGTCGATGGCGTCCCGATCTCATCGTCCGCGAGACCACCGAGTACGGCGGCTCATTGGCTGCCCAGGTCCTGGGCCTTCCCTCGGCCGCGCTGCAGGTCGCGTCGCCGACGCTGATGTCGGACGAGGTCCTCGCTGAAGTCGCCGTCGCGCTCGACGAGCTCCGTCCGGGGCTGGGGTTGGCGCCCGATCCCGGGCTCGCCGCGCTGAACGACGAGCTCGTGATCTGTTTCGCGTCTCCTGCGCTTCACGACCCCACGGTCCGCCTGCCGGCCGGGCTCCGGTCGTTTCATCCCGGAGCGGCTCCCATAGACGGCCCGCCTCCCGATGTGATCGCCGGGCTGGGCGTCGAGCGGCCCCTCGTGTATGCCACGCTCGGGACCGTGTTCAACGACCCGGAGTACCAACTGCCGTTCTTCGCGTCGATCCGAGACGGCTTGTCCGATGCCCCCGTCGACCTGTTGATGACGGTCGGCCCCTACGTCGACCCGGCCGCGCTCGGTGAGGTTCGGTCTGGTGTGCGGGTGCTCGCGTATGTCCCGCAGCGGGCTGTCCTCGACCGCTGCTCCGTCGTCGTGTGCCATGGGGGCTACGGCACCTTGCTCGACGCCGTGGACGCTGGCGTTCCCTTGGTGGTCGTGCCGTTCGGGGCCGATCAACCCGTCAACGCCGCGGCTATCCAGCGACTGGGGATCGGGATCGTCGTCGAGGAGGAGTCGATGACGCCGCAGACCATCCGCGAGGCGGTCGACTCGCTGTTGGACGTGCGCTCGCCGCACCGCCAGCGGTTACAGGCGCTTCGCGAGGCGTGGCGCGCGCTGCCTGGCCCGGCCCAGGCTGTCGAAGCCGTGGTCGCGCTCGCGGCCCGTGCTCCTGAGATCGAAGGGACCGTCGCAAGCCATCTGTAAGGCGACTCCCCTCATCCGATCCGTGGTCCCCGACGCATGCCCTACAAGGCCTTCACCCCCGAAAGGCCGGCAGTAGAGGTTGTCGTTCATGAAGGTTCCCAAGCGATTCATCGTCGGGCTGGCGCTGACTCTGTCATTGGCGGTCTTTCCAGGGACGGTGTCCGCAGCGCATTGCGTTGCTCCCGCCAACGAAGCCTCGATGCCGGGCTTCTCGTACTTCGGCCGCGACCACGTGCAGGAGAGCACCCACGCTGAAGGCGGGAATCCGGGTCCGCACGCCGGCACGTCGGGCGCATCCAATTGCCGCGAGACGACCGGCAGCCCGTCCGAGCGAGCACCCGGCCGCTCGTAGTCCCTCGCCGGGACCGTCACTCAAGAACCTGCTCCCCGTCTTCGCTTCGGTGAGGACGGGGAGTTCCGCATCTCAGCGGACCGACTACTCGAGGCAGGTAAGCGCAGCGCAGTCGGGTCGCCCGCCAGTCAGCCAGATGCCATAGAGGCGTTCGAAGCCATCGAAGGCGTCCTCGACCGGGGTACCGGCGTAGTGACCGCAGACGACGACCCCCATCGTGGCCTCGCAGTGCTCGTGGGTCGCGCGTCCGTACGCTCGGACGAACGCGTCGACGTCGTGGCGATGGAAGGCGCGCCGGTAGTCCTCACCGTGATCGAGCAGCTCGTAGGCGTACTCGTCGAGCTCCCACTGGCCCCGACGCTTCGGCCGCCAGCGCTCGAAGATCGTCAGGTCGACGTCCTTGGACCGGCGAGCGACCGGGAGTCGGGCAGCGAAGTCGATGACCAGGCTCCCGCCGGGCTCCCGGCCGAGGGTGATGTGATCGCCGTCGTCGGGCGGCAACAGCGTGACCGCAAATCGCTCCAGGTGTTCGACCAGGTCCGCGAGGTAGGTCAGCATCTCATCGCGAGTCGCCTGAGTCACCGCTCGGCGAGGCGGCGCGGCTCCGGCACCGCCTCACCCTCGCCAACGACGACCTGTCGCCTGGCGGGCGCGATGCTCACTCGACGTCGCCGAGGAACGAACCCTTGACGCCACTGATCGAACGCCGCGATCGGGATGCGCGTGATCCGCGGGGACACGCGGAGTGCTGGCATGGTGCCGCGATTGACGAGGTCCAGGACGGCGTCATCGCTGATCGCGAGGATGGCCGCCACTTCTCTGGGCGTGTAATAGAGCTTGTCCACGTCGTGTTGGCCTCCTGAGCGGTATCAAGGACGATACCGCTCTGTCGGTGGTTGTCAATGGACCGATGCGTTACGGCCGCGAGGCGACGGAGAACGACCTCGCCGAGATCGACCTCTTCAAGCCGTACGACCTCGACGGGATCATGGCCCCACATCGCCGACGATGCGGTCTTCGACGGACCGCATCGGTCTGACCCTTGGGGCACCCGGTTCTCCGGCCGGGAGGCGATCCGTGCCGCGTTCGCGGGCCGGTTCGCGGGCATCCCGGACGTCCGCTATCAGGACGACGTACACTTCGTCGACGGTGACCGCGGCACGTCCGAGTGGACGCTGTCCGGCTCGACGGCCGACGGCGAACGCATCGAGGTACGCGGCTGTGACCTGTGGACCTTTCGCGACGGCAGGATCGTGAAGAAGGACTCGTTCTGGAAGATTCGGACGATCGGGTCATGACGATGCCTGAGCGTTCAGCGTTCGTCCTGGCGCCGGGAGAGGGTCGCTCGATCGATCTCGGCAACTTCGCGATGGTCGTCAAGGCGGACGGCGAGGCGACGGGTGGTGCGTTCTCGCTGCTGGAGGCCGCCGAGCCAGCGGGCTTCGGGCCGCCGATGCACATCCACCACGGGGCTGACGAGGCGTTCTACGTCCTCGAGGGTGAGTACCACATCCTGCTCGAAGACCGGGAGATCCTGTGCCCGGCCGGTTCGTTCATCTACATCCCGTCCGGATTGCGCCACGGTTTTCGGGTCGGGCAGGTGCCGAGTCGCAAGCTGAACCTGTACACGCCGGCCGCGATGGTCGGCTACTTCGATGAGTTGAGTGCGGCGATCGCTGCCGACGACGCCGACCCTTCGCGCCTCGATGCGATCGCCGAGCGGTACGGCATGGAGGTCACGGGCCCGGTCCCGGACGGCTACCTCTGATCAAGCGCCGGCGGATCGACTGGCGGATCGAAGCGCTGCTTGAACGTGAAGGCCTCCGGTGTCGGGCCGTGATCGGCGAGGAGCTGGAGGCGTCGGAGCGCGTCTTCGACGGTGGGAAACGTGCCGCTTGGCTGCCACCACAGCACGACGTTCGGGCCGCTGGCGCGCTCGAACCACTCGTAGCGGCGCGCGAAGACGGCCTTGTGCTCGGTCCGGTAGGTGTAGTCGTGCAGCGCGTCCACTGACGACCAGACCGTCAGGTTGACGATGAACAGCGGGTCGTCGCTGAACTTGAGGTCGGTCGCGTTGCCGTTGTCGCCTTGGAGCCGCCACACGAAGCTCGGGCTGCGCTCGGCCAGGCGGTTGATCTCGTCGAGCCACGCGACGAAATCGGCCATGCGCGGGTCGTCCATCGGCGCGACGGATCGTCCGACGTTGAGTTGGGCGAGGTGATGGCTCGGCACAAGGCGCATCCTATGGTCTGCCTGTCACAGTCGCATGACGAGGTGTCCACATGCCCGCGCTGCGCGCCTGCGTCGCCGCCCTCGCGCTCCTGGTGCTCGGCACGGGTTCCGCCGCCGCGGACCATGGCTACTGGCCGGATGGCGGGGTCGAGCCGGCCAGGGTGACCGGGCACCGTGTGCGGACGGAGGCCAGCGCGGTCGCGGCCGAGTGGGGCGCGGACTGTGGCACCCGTCCGAGTTCGCGTCGGGGTCGATCAGTCGATGTCTACGGCAATGTCCTGGACGCGCGGTACCGGCTTGTCGTCGTCCTCGCCGAGGTTGAGGGCACGGGCGAGCCGCTCACGGGCCCGAACGGCGTCACCATCTTCCGGAACGCGAGGGCGGGACAGTTCGTGTGGGCGGATGCCGATGGCGACTCGCGCTTCGCGGGCCGCCATGAGGCCGACGCCGGCGCGATGATCTTCTGCGGCGCCTCGGCGCTGCCCGCGACGGACACCGTGGTGGTGGAGACACCTCCCTCGCCGACCCTGTTGGGGATCGGGTTGATGCTCGGTCTCGTCTCGATCCTGGGCACGGTGGTCTCGAACGGCCGGCGTGCGGCGTCGGCGGTGCGGTCGCGGTCTTCGGGCGCGTGAGTTCGCCCGTCTCCTTCGTCCGTCGCCACGCGCCCCTGCGACCCGTGCCCGGTCTCGAGGAGGTACGGCTCCACCTGGCCGGCGACATCCTGCCGGTCTGGCATGCGACCCAGGTGGAGACCGGCGACCCCGACGCGCCGCTGCCGTACTGGGCCGTCGCGTGGGCGGGCGGCCTGGCCATCGGCCGGTACCTGCGCGACCACCCGGAAGACGTGGTCGGTCGGCGCGTGTTCGATCTTGCATCTGGATCGGGGCTGTGTGCCATCGCGGCGATGCGCGCCGGGGCCGCCCAGGCGACCGCCGTGGACATCGACCCGTTCGCCATTGCGGCCATCGGCCTGAACGGTCGCGCCAACGGCATGCGGGTGGGGATCTCGCGGCGCGACGTCCTCGATGACGACCCGCCCGACGCCGACGTCATCCTGGCCGGCGACTGCTGGTACGACGCCGGGCTCGCGGCGCGCGTCCTGCCGTGGTTACGCGGCGCCGCGGACGCCGGGATCGCGGTGCTCGTCGGCGACTCCGGTCGAGCACACCTCCCGCTCGCGGCCCTGACAGAGCTCGCGACCTACCCGGTGCGATCGACCACCGAGCTCGAGGACATCGGGCGCGAGACGGCTCGGGTGTTTACGCTGGGTCCCTTGCCGTGACGAGTGAGGAGCCGCATGGCCGGAACGAGCGCCGTTGAGCAGTACCTGGCCGAACTGCCGGACGACCGCCGCGCGGCGATGGAGGGCCTGCGCCGGACGATCCGCGCCGCGGCCCCGAATGCCAGCGAGTCGATCGCCTACCTGATGCCCGCCTTCCGGATGGGCAAGCAGTTCCTGGTCTCGTACGCGTCGTTCAAGCGGCACTACTCGCTGTTCCCTGCGAGCGACGCCGTCATCGAGGCGTGCGGTGAGGCGCTGACGCCGTTCCTCTTCGGCTCGGGCACGATCCGCTTTCCGGCCAGCCAGCCGATCTCGCTGGACCTCGTGACCCGCATCGTCGAGGTCCGCATCGCAGAGTGCGACGCGGTCGCCGCGCGAGGGTAGGGCGGGGGTCTCGCGCTCGGCGGACGCGGTCGCCCGGCCGCGGAAAGCTTCGAATCCAGAGGTTTCGCGGTGGGGGCGACCGGATCGGGTCGGGCGCGCGGGCATCGCCTCGGCGGACGCGGTCGCCCAGCTGCGAAAAGCTTCGAATCCAGAGGTTTCGCGGTGGGGGCGACCGGATCGGGTCTCGCCCGCGGCACTCGTCTCGGCGCACAGCGAAGCAGGCGACCGTGGACCGGCGGCTGATCGCCGCTTCGTTCGCTGGGCGGCGCATCTGACGTCCAACGGGCTCCCCGGCCGCCGATCGGTGCGCCAAGCGCAGCGCCTGACGGACTCGCCGGTCGCCTGCTGCGCTCAGCGAAGGGCGGCCGGTTGGCGCCGGCGGCCGGCGGTGCCGGGGCCGCCGGCGGCCGGGGTCAGGCCGCTGGGCGTCGACCCACGTGGATGGTGACCATGCCGAGGGTCACCGGGGTCCAGGACACGTCCTCAAGGCCAGCCTCGCGCATGATCTGGGCGATGCGCTCCGGCCCCGGGTAGTTGCGGACGCTCTCGACGAGGTAGCCGTACGCATCGCCCTGGCCGGCCAGGCGCCCGATCCATGGCACGATCCGCTCGAACCAGACGCGGCCAAGGCGCGCGATGAGGTGGTTCGGGCGGGCGATCTCCAGGCACACGATCCGGCCGCCCGGCCGGACGACCCGGCACATCTCGGCGAAACCACGCCCGTAGTCGGGCAGGTTGCGCATCCCGAACGCGATCGTCGCGGCATCGAACGCGCCGTCCTCACCGGGCAGCTCCATCGCGTTGCCGACCACGAACTCGAGTCCGGGGCGAGCGCCGTACGCCTTGCGGGCGCGGTCGATCATCTTCGGCGCCAGATCGACCCCGAGGACGCGACCCGACGGTCCGACCTGGTCCTTGAGCGAGGCCGCGACCTTGCCCGTGCCGGTCGCGACGTCCATCACCGCGTCGCCGATGCCCACCTCGGCCGCCAGCACGGCGCGCCGCCGCCAGCGCGGCTCCTGGAACCCGCTGATGACGAGGTTCATGAGGTCGTACACGCCCGAGATGCGGTCGAACATCGCACCGACCTGGGTCGGCGGCGAGGCGTTGCCGCGGTCGGTTGCGAGGCCGGACGGGGCGGGCGTCGGCGCGGCGGGAGTCGGTTCCGTGGGCTGGATCATGTCGGGGTCTCCTGGGCATGGGCTGCGGATGGTGCGATCGGGAGTCGCAGCACGAGGTCGGCGATGGGCGCGGCGTCGGTGATCGGTGCCATGTGGGCGAGCCCCGGCAGGTCCTCGCGGGTGGCGGCGGGGCCGATCCGCTCGGCGAGGGCATCCGCGATGGGCCGGTAGAACGGCTCGCTGGTGCTGCCCGTGGCGATGACCGTGCGAGCCGCGATCGCGTCCAGGCCATCTGCCGTCAGGCCCGACATCGAGGCGTCGGCGAGGGCGCCGGCCCCCTGGCGGGCGATGGCCTCGCGCTGGCGCGGGTGGAGTCGATCCCACGCACCGGCCCCGCTGACCGCCTCAAGGAATCGACGCGCGGCCGACTCCGCGCCGCCGTCGCGGAACGCGCTGTCGAGGTCGCCGGCAAGGGTCGCCATCCCGTCGCGGACCGCGGCTGGAGCGACCGGCAGATACGGCGGCTCCCAGGCGACGACGCCCGATACGCGGTCGCCGTGCTCGGCCGCGAGTCGGAGCGCGATCACGCCCCCGAAGCTGTGCCCGACCAGGAGCGCTCGATCGATGCCGAGCGCGTCGAGCACCTCGATGACGTCGGCCACGTGACGGGCGACCGGCACGCGACCGGGTTCCACCATCGGGCTGTCGGCGGTGCCCCGTCGATCGATGAGGACCACGCGGTAGCGCTCGGCGAGACGGCGGGCGAGCGAGCCGAGCTGCCCGCCGCTCGACAGCGTCGCGTGCAGGAGGACGGCGGTCGGGGCGGTCGGGTCGGCAGCGTCCTCGATCCGGACCGCGATCGGCTGGCCGTCGGCGAGGGTGAGGTCGTGGCGGGTCATCGAGGGCGGATCTCCTGGACGGATGAGGGCGGGCAGGGCACGGCGTTGGACCTTGCCGAGCGGGGTGCGCGGCAGGCTCGCGACCCGGACGAACCGCGCCGGGACCTTGAAGCGCGCGAGCCGGGCACGGGCGTGCGCGACGAGGTCGTCATCGGTCGGAGCGGTGATACCGGGAGGCACCGTGATGATCGCGACCGGCACGTGGCCCCAGGTCCGATCCGGGGCGCCGATGACGGCGACCTCCGCGATGGCTGGGTGAGAGGCAAGGGCCGTTTCGACCTCCGCCGGGGAGATGTTCTCGCCGCCGCACACGATCAGGTCGTCGGCACGGCCCTCGACGGTCAGACGGCCGTCGGCATCGAGGCGGCCCAGGTCGCCGGTCCGGAGCCAACCGTCCACGGTGTGCGTGGCGGCCATGGCATCCGGGTCGTCGAGGTAGCCCGCGAACAGCATCGGGCCGCGGACCTGGATCTCGCCGTCGTCGGCGATCCGGAGCTGGACCACGGGGAGTGGCAGGCCGACGGTCCCCGGATGCGCCCCGGCCTCCCCGGCGGCCAGGGCCACGATCCCGGACGCGGTCTCGGTCATGCCGTACGACGGCAAGACGGGCCACCCGGCGGCCACGGCGCGCCGGACGAGCGCCGCCGGGATGGGGCCGCCGCCCAGGATCACCGCCCGGATCGAGGGCGGCGGCGGGGCGTCGCCTGTGGCGTCGAGGAGGCCGGCGAGCTGGGCCGCGACGAGGGACAGGTGGCTGACGTCGACGCCGTCCCGCGCCGCCGCGGCGATCGCGTCGAGCATGCCGGCCGGATCGAGGCCGGCCGGGACCACGATCGGGACACCGGCGGCGGCCGCGCGCGACACGATTCCGAGGCCCGCTACGTGCGAGAGGCCGAGTGAGAGCAGCCAGCCGGTCGAAGACGGCAGGAACGCGTTCCAGGCCTCGGCGCTCGCCGCCAACCTGTCGAGTGGCAGGCGGGCCAGCTTGGGTCGCGCGGTCGTGCCCGACGTCGGGACGACGAACTCGCCGTGCTCGGTGGTGCGGGTCGCTCGCGCGGGAG
>JBPPMZ010000003.1:0-13809 GCA_051306295.1 Candidatus Limnocylindrales bacterium | reverse complement strand
GACCAGCTCGGCTTCTGGGAGCGCTACGGCGACCACAACGACGCGGACCCCTGGAAGGAAGAGCGCTTCAGCGACGGCTGACGCCCGGAGCTGACCCGATCGGCGTCAGCTGCGGACCGGTCCGCCGAGCAGACGCGGGTCGGGCGTGAACGTCCGAAGGCGATGGCCGAGCAGCAGGATCTCCCGCTCAAGGAGGGCCACGAGGCCTTCGAGCCGCGCCACCGTCGTCTCCGCCTCGAGGAGCGCCTGCCGGCGCGGGAGCTCGACCTGGACGATGCCCGACAGGAGGTAGGACAGGACCGTCGGATCATCCGGGATGGTCAGGTCGGCCCGGATCCGCGACGGACCGTCGTCAACGTCGGAGTCGTCCCCGTCCTCGTCAGCGACGTCCTCGTCGTCGGCTGCCGCCCAGCCGCGCGTGGCCAGGGCCGGCTCGATCGGGCCGACCGGCTCGTCGGCGTCGTGGGCGTCGGAGGCGTCGATCTCGACCCGGATATCGAGCTCCTCCGTCGTCTCGCCGTCGCGGGCGCGCATGAGGTCGAGATAGCGGACGAAGCGCATGATCGCGGTCGCGGCCAGGCGCTCGGCTCGCGGCTCGTCACCGACTTCGTCGTCGAGCGGCGTCACGCGGGCGACGAGGTACGGCTCGCGCTGCGCGTCCACCGACTCGATGGCGAACCGTCCGGTCGCCGCGGCCAGCAGGTCGTAGCGCCCATCCGGATAGCGGCCGGCCTCGCGGATCTCCGCAAAGGCACCGACGCCGGCCAGCGTGGCGATCCCCTTGGTGCCGACCTCTCGCCCATCGCGGATGAGTACGACGCCGAACGGCTCACCGGTGTCAAGGCAGCGCTGGGTCATCGCCCGGTAGCGCTCCTCGAAGATGTGGAGGGGCAGCACGATGCCGGGGCAGAGGACCGTGTGCAACGGGAAGAGCGGGATCTCCATGCACCACCGATGTTCGCGCGGTTCGTGGGTGGCGGATGCCGAGGTCGAGTGTAGTCGGGTTCCGCTGTGGCCCTGGTCGCAGCGGGGTCAGGCCCGGCCAGCCCGTTGCACCGGGCGAGGCTATCGACCGGTGGTTAGCCGCTGGTGCACCCGGGTGCAACATCGGGCCGGGGAGGGCCACTGGATCGGCGTCCAGGGGTCGTTAGCGTCATGGGATGCAACGCGGGGGGCGGGGCTCCCGGTCCGCGCACCATGGCCGACGGCCGGCGCCGTGCCGGAAACGACGAAGCCGCCGGGCGACCGGCGGCTTCAGGAGGAGCGAGGGTTGGTCAGCGGGTCAGTGCGAGCAGCCCTTGGGGGCGCCACCGTCGTCCGCCGTGCGGAAGCTGGAACCGCAACCACAGGCTGCGACCGCATTGGGGTTGTTGACCGTGAAGCCCGCACCCATCAGCGTGTCGACGTAGTCGATCTGCGAGCCCTGGAGCAGGTCGATGCTCTTGCCGTCCACGTAGACCTTGATGCCGCTCGCCGACAGGACCTTGTCCTCCGGCGTGGGGGCGTCTTCAAGCATCATCCCGTAGCGGAAGCCGGAGCAGCCGCCGGAGTAGACGTAGACCCGCAGCCCGATGTCGGGGTTGGTCTCGTCCTTGGTGAGCTCGCGGAGCTTGGACGCGGCGGCATCGGTCAGGGAGACGACCGTGGTCGGTATGATCACCGGGGTCGGCTCGAGCACCGTCGGCTGCTGTTCGATCATCGGTTTTCGTCCTCCTTCGGACGGGGAAGCTTCGCGGTGGATGCCGCCGGGGCGGTGTCTCGTGACATCGTACGCACGGCAACGGGTTTCGACAAGCGCGACGCCGAAATCGTCGCGGAGCTCGGAATCAAGCGTTCGGGTCCAGGCGCTCCACGATCGTGGCGATCCCCTGCCCCACGCCGATGCACATCGTGGCCAGACCGAACCGGCCGCCCGTCCGCCGCAGCTCGTGGGTGAGCATCGTAATCAGGCGGCCGCCGCTCATGCCGAGGGGGTGCCCCAGCGCGATCGCGCCGCCGTTGACGTTGACCCGTGCCGGATCCAGTCCGAGCTCATCGATGCAGACCAACGACTGGCTGGCGAACGCCTCGTTCAGCTCGATGAGGTCGAGGTCCGCGACGTCAAGACCGGCGCGCTCCAGGGCCTTGCGCGTGGCCGGCACGGGCCCGACACCCATGATCGCGGGGTCCACGCCGGCCACGGCCGTGGAGACGACGCGGGCCAGCGGTTTGAGGCCGAGTGCGCGGGCGCGGTTCGCTTCCACGAGCAGCACCGCGGAGGCACCGTCGTTGATGCCACTCGCGTTGCCGGCCGTCACGGTCCCGCCGTCCTTGGCGAACGCGGGCTTCAGCCGAGCCAGAGCCTCCAGGGTGCTATCGGCGCGTGGATGCTCGTCGCGATCGACGACAACGGTCTCGCCCTTGCGGCCGGCCACCTCGACGGGCACGATCTGGTCCTCGAAGCGACCCGCCTCGATGGCGGCGATCGCACGCTGCTGGCTCTCCAGGGCGAACGCGTCCTGGCGCTCGCGACTGACGCCCCAGCGCTCGGCGACGTTCTCGGCGGTTTCGCCCATCGAGTAGGGATGGTGCTGCTCAGCGAGCCTGGGGTTCACGAAGCGCCAGCCAATGGTCGTGTCGGCAAGCTCGCGGGCCCCGCGATCCCAGGGACCGGCCGCCTTGAGCTGGACGTAGGGTGCGCGGGTCATCGATTCCACGCCGCCGCCGATGAACACGTCCCCGTCGCCGACAGCGATGGCGTGCGCGGCGGAGTTGATGGCTTGCAGGCCGGAACCGCACAGGCGATTGACGGTCAGGCCGCCGACCTCGACCGGGAACCCGGCGAGCAACAGGGCCATCCGCGCGACGTCGCGGTTGTCCTCGCCGGCCTGGTTGGCGCAGCCCAGTATGACGTCCTCGACGAGGGCGGGGTCCAGCCCGGCCCGGTCGACGACGGCGCGCAGCACGATCGCCGCCAGGTCGTCGGGGCGGACGGTCGCCAGGGCGCCGCCGTAGCGCCCGATCGGGGTGCGGACGGCCTCGACGATCCAGGCCTCACGGAGTGGACGTTGCTGGTCGCGGGTCATGGCGTCGATCGTAACGCAGGCGGATCGCGGGCGCGTCGGCGTCGGGCCGCATCAAGAGGTACCGCCCGCGTTCCTGCCAGTACCCGAACTCGAACGAACGAGCGCGGACCGGCGCAGGATCGACACCATCCTGCCGTTTCGTCGATGCTCCACGAGGCGTTCGTCGCGATCCCGGTACTGGTGGGAACGCGACGCATGGGGTCGGCGCGGCCCGATGGCGTCACAGCCTCTCGGGATGGCCGGCCCCAAGGCGGAGCGCGAGCTGGATATCGGCTGGGCGCGCGACGCCGGCTTCCGCGGCCAGGCGCGCCTCGTCGGCGATCGATGCTGAGATTGGCTCCTGGATCGTGGCCGGCGAGAGCTGGGGACCGAGCGCCCCGGGCTCAGCCAACGCGACGCCAGCTCGGCGGCCGTCGATGTAGTGGTAGAACCCGCGGCCGGTCTTGCGGCCGAGGTGTCCGTCGGCCACGAGCTGCTCCTGGATCGGTGACGGCCGCAACCGGTCCGGCCGGCCCAGGCCCTCCCAGATGGCCGTCGCCGCGGCGAGGTTGACATCGATGCCGATGAGATCCATCAACTCGAACGGCCCCATCGGGAAGCCCGCGTCCCGCAAGGCGGTATCGATCGCCTCGACGGACGCGGCGCCCTCCTCGAGCAGGCGCATGACCGGGACCGGGTTGAAGAAATGCAGACCGATCACCGGGCGGCGTGATCCGTCCCCGATCGCGGTCGTCCACTCGGAGTCGCTGAAGCCGATGACGAACTCGTCATCGGCGATCGAGCGGAGCAGCTCCGTGAGGCCTGCGAGCGAGGTCGCGGGCGGGGCGTCGACGTGGTCGACGGCGGCGCTCATTTCGGTCGAGCCTTCGGCTTCGGCTGGCCGGCCCCTTCGCGCGCCGCGGCCAGCTTGTCGCGCACGACGTAGCCGCCCGGCTTCTTGAACGAGCGGTCGAGCGGGGGCTGGAGCAGGTTGGAGCCTTGGGAGGTCTTCCGCCAGGAGGATGCGCCAGCGCAGGTCGAGATCGCGCTCACGTGGGGTCCGCGGGCCGTGCATCTGCATGAGCGGCCCCCACCATCGCGGTGAGGGCCAGCTTCCGCCGCAGGGTCGGCGCGCGCATGATCCACTCGCGCTCGGGCAGGACGCCCATCAGCTCGCTGTTGGCGTGCATCTCGACGAAGCGCAGGACCGCCGTCCGATACGCGTCGGGCATGGCGTCGGTCGGCTCCACCTTGCCACCGCCGGCTAGGTAGGCCTCGAAGCGGGAGAACCAGGCCTCGTCGGCGCCCGGTTCGTCGTCGCCGGCCGGCCCGGGCAACGGGATGCTTCGCTCGCTGGCCGGCAGGACCGGGTCCAGGGCCCGCGGGTCGGTCACGGCGCCGCCTCGCTGCCGTCGGCCATGGGGCCGTCGTCGTCCAGGGAGAGGACGGCGCGCAGCGTTAGGTCCGCGTAGGTTTCGGCCAGTGCCGCGGGCTCCAGGCGCCCGTCCGGCCGATACCAGGCCACCAGCCCGTTGAGCGCGGTCAGCACGAAGGCCGCGGCCACCGCCGGGTCGACCGGCGCGAAGGTCCCGGTCGCGATCCCATCGCTGATGACGGTCCGGAAGCGCGCTTCGTAGGCATCGCGATGCCGGGCGATCTCGGCGCGCCGATCGGTCGAGAGCGAGCGCCACTCGTGGACGAAGACACTGGCCCGCTCGATGTCGTCGGTGACGACGCCGATGTGGGCCCGGACCAGGGCGGCCAGGCGCGTCCCCGGTCCTGCGACGGGCGTCGGGTCCGCACCCGCGAGTGCCGCCTCTGCTGCCGCCTCGAAGCGGGCGGCCGTCTGCGCGACGATGGCCCACAGGACGTCCTGCTTGGAGGTGACGTGGGCGTACAGGCTGGCGCCCTGGATGTCCAGCGCCCGGGCGATGTCGCGCACGCTCGTCCCGGAGTAGCCGTGCTCGCGGAACAGCGAACTGGCGGCGTCCTCGATCTCGCGGCGGCGTGTCGTCTCGACCACGGGCGGATCGACCTCCCTGCCTAACGCTCGTTAGGCGGGCAGCCTACGCCAAGTCGCGGGACCGGGCAAGAGGAGGGCCTTCGTGTGTCTCACCGCCGTTGGAGGTCCGCCACCCTGACCAGGTCAGCCACGGTGACCTGCTTGGTACAGGTCCTTCGTGATGCGTCCCCCGATCGACGGATTGCTGTCATCTGGGGCCTCGGGCCGTGCTCATCTGTTCGAAACGGGTCAGGCACCGTGACCAGGTCAGCCACCGTGACCCGCGGCCCGATCCACTGACCGTCACGATCCCTTGAAGCGCGGCGGCCGCTTCTCGCGGAAGGCGGCCAGACCCTCGGCATGATCGGCGCTGGCCCCGGCGACGGCAGGCGAAGGCCAACGAGGCGCCGGCGCCGGCCGCGACCCCGTTCACCGCCGCGATGACCGGCTGGTCCATCGCCCGCATGGCGCGGATGATCGGGTGGTAGCGCTCGCGCAACTCGACATCGAGCTTGGCCGCCGCAGGATCGTCGCGCTCCGCCAGGTCCTGCCCGGCACAGAAGGCCCGACCGGCGCCGGTCAGGATCACGGCCCGGATCGCCCGGTCGGCGGCGATCGATGTGAGCGCACCAAGCAGCGCGAGCTTCAGGGGTACGGTCAGCGCGTTGAGCGCCGCCGGCCGGTCCAGCGTCAGCGTCGCGACGGCGCCATCGATCTCGACGCGGAGCCCATCGGCCATGGCCGTCAGCCTGCGAACTCGACCAGGCGCCCGTCCACGATCTCGAACACGCGCCGGTCGATCGGCTCGTCCGCGCCGCCGGAGTGCTCGACGATGAACTCGGTGAAGAGCGTCCCGAACTCGGGGTCGTCCGGTCGCAGCGACGCCGCCGTGAGGAGGTCGCGTTCCGGGATGCCGACCAGCACCCGTGCGCCGCTGCCGAGCTCCCGAGCCAGGTGATCCAGGACCTCGGGCAGGAGGATCCGAACCGCGTCCAGCCCGTCGCCCGTATCGGAGCTGATCAGCCGGCGCTCGCCGGAGGCCTCCTCCGTCCACGCCGCCGCCATCGACCACGCGGCGAGGTTGCGCAGCGCGGCGTCCTGGAGCTCCACCGGCTCGATTCCCCATGACAGGACGTGATCGCCATTGACGACGATCTCGAAGCCATCAGCCGGGATGACGTAGACCACCGGCAGGTCCGCCGGTCCGTCGTCGATGACCGGCTGGGCGTGGCTTTTGGAGGCATGGGCCAGGAGCGTCTGGCGATCGATCGATTCGAGCTTCAGGCCATGCGTCCCGACCGGGCGGAGCGCCGGCCGCACGACATCGCGGGCCAGCGACCAGTCGTGTTCCGGAGCATCGGCGATGGACGTCGACGCGGCCGGAGCCGGGACGTGGCCGCTGACCGGCGCCGAGGCGTCGATCGGCGACAGGAGGTCCGGCGCTGCGTCGCGAAGCAGGCCGGGCTCATCGCCGAGATCTCGTGCCGGATCGCTCCCGACATCGCTCCCGCCCTCGTAAGGGTCACGCTCCATGGCCAGCATCCCTCCTTGGTGCGCGGGAGTCGCCCGCCCGCTCGGTCACGCGAGGTTGCTCATCGTCCGGTCCACGTCGCCGGCCGCTTCTCCAGGAAGGCCGCCATACCCTCACGCTGATCCTGGGTCGCGAACAGGGCGAAGAACGCGGCCCGCTCGCGACGCAGTCCCTCGGCGAGGGGCAGCTCGGCCGCCGCCAGGATGGCCTGCTTGGCAGCGCGTACAGCGAGCGGCGGCATCGCGGCGATCTCGGCCGCCAGGTCCAGCGCCGCATCGACGGTCTCGGCGGCGGGCACGACCCGGTTCACGAGGCCCGCCGCTCTCGCCTCCTCGGCGCCGAGCATCCGGCCGGTCAGGATGAGTTCCGTGGCCAGCCGCGGACCGACCGCCCGTGTCAGCCGCTGGGTGCCGCCGGCGCCGGGCATGACCCCGATCCGGATCTCGGGCTGGCCGAAGCGCGCGTCGTCTCCGGCGATGATCAGGTCGCAGCTCATGGCCAGTTCGCAACCACCGCCCAGCGCATAGCCCCGGACCGCGGCGATGACCGGCAGCCCGACGGCGGCGATCCGCTCCCAGGCGTCGAAGTGGCCCTCGGCGGCGAGGCGTTCCGGTGTCTGATCGGCCAACTCGCCGATATCGGCCCCAGCCGCGAACGCCTTGTCCCCGGACCCGGTCAGGACGACGGCCCGACAGGCGGGATCGGCATCCAGCGCGTCGAGTACGTCCGCCAGCTCGGCGAGGAGCGCGAAGTTGAGGGCGTTGCGGACTTCCGGGCGATCGATGGTGACGAGGGCCACCCCAAGCCGTCCTTCAACGGGGTGTACCACGCGGATGAAGCGGGTCGCGGGTCGAGTCTGGGTCAAGCCTTGGGGTTCCTCGCTGCGCCCGGACAGTATCCACCAGCCGGGAAGCGCCAACCGGCCCTCAGGCCCTGAGGTCGTCCGCGTCCTCGAGGACGAGCAGGGTGGCGAGGCCCGGGCCGATCTCGCGCAGGGTTGCGGCCCGCCGCGCGCATCGCATCGGACGCCAGCCCAGCGTCCAGGGCGGCCCGGTCGTCGAAGGCCATCGCGGTCACGAGCACCAGGTCCGTCTCGCCACCGAGCGCCTGACTGACCCGCTGGCCCCGCGTCGAGCGCAGTCCCGGGGTGTCGGCCACGAGGGGCAGGTGTTCCGCGGCGTACCGGCGCTCGAACTCGGCAAGCGCGTCGGCACCGCCATCGGGGCGGCGGTACAGGGCGAGCAGCGTGGTCATCGCGTGTCCTCCGTAGTCGGTGGGTGGCCGGCGCGGACGCGCGCCACGGGTTCGGTCAGGCGGTAGAAGTCGGTCAGCGCGGCGTGGAGCACCGGCTTCGCGGCGACGATCGCATCATGGCCGACACCGGGCAGGACGAGCAGCCGGCCGTCACGGACCTGGCGGGCCAGGCCCGCCGCCTGGTCGACCGGCACGAACGGGTCACGGTCGCCGACCACGACGAGGGTCGGCGTGTCGATGGCCCGCAGCTCGGCCGGCACCTGGGGCGGCTGGATCGCGACGTCGGCCACGATGGCCGCGAGCAACCGGCGCCAGGCTCCCTTGCCCTGGACCGGGTCATGGCGACCGGCCAGTTCGCGGGCCCACGCGGGATCGTCCCGGTCGATGCGCTCGGGATCCATGAGCCGCCGCCCGACCGACAGCCGGGGCTCCCGCTCCGGGCCCAGGCCGACGATCACGAGCGTGCGCAGGCGCCCTGGCCAGCAAACCGCGAACTCGAGCGCCGTCATCGCGCCCATCGAGTAGCCGAGCAGGTGGAACGTGGTCAGGTCAAGCGCGTCGGCAAAGGCGGCGAGGTCATCCACGAGGTCGCCGGCCGTGAGCCCGTCGGCCGGATCCCAGCGCGTCCCGCCATGCCCGCGTGCATCGGGGGCGTGGACGCGGAACGAGCGTGTCAGGAGCGGCCGAAGCGTGGCGAAGTGGCTGGCCCCGCTGCCGGTCGCGCCATGCAACAGGACGAGCGGCGGCCCGGCGCCATCGACCGAGTACGCGATCGACAGGCCGTTGGCATGGATGGTCGGCATCACGGACGATGCTACGTCGTGGCGGACCTACAATCGAGCGCATGACCGACCCCACCCCGACGACGCGCATCGAGCGGGACTCGATGGGCGAGATGGCCGTCCCGGTCGACGCGCTGTACGGCGCCTCCACGCAGCGGGCCGTCCTCAACTTCCCGATCTCCGGCCAGCGGTTCCCCCGCCGGTTCCTGCGGGCGCTGGCCCTCGTCAAGCTGGCGGCCGCGGAGACCAATGGCGACCTCGGCCTGCTGGACGCGGACGTGGCGCATGCCATCGCCGCCGCAGCGGCATCCGTCGCTGACGGCGATCACGACGCCCAGTTCCCGATCGATGTCTACCAGACGGGCTCCGGCACCTCGACCAACACGAATATGAACGAAGTGGTCGCGCGACTGGCGGCCGCACGCCTGAGCGACGGCCGCACGGTCCACCCCAACGACGACGTCAATCGCTGCCAGAGCTCGAACGACACGATCCCGACGGCCCTGCAACTGTCCGCGGCCCTGGCCATCGAGGAAGCGCTCATCCCAGCCCTCGTCGAACTGCAGACAACCCTGGCGGCCAAGGCTGACGAGTTCTGGCCGGTCATCAAGACCGGTCGCACGCACCTCCAGGACGCGACCCCGATCCGCCTGGGCCAGGAGTTCCGCGGCTATGCCGGTCAGGTCGAGGAATCGATCCGGCGCATCCAGGTGGCGCGCGATGAGCTGCTGACCGTGCCCCTGGGCGGGACCGCGGTGGGCACCGGCATCAACGCCCACCCCGAGTACGCGGCGCGGGCCTGCGCCCGACTCACCGAGCTGCTGACCCTCCCCGTCCGCGAGGCCCCGAACCACTTCCACGCCCAGGCCACCGTGGATGTGGCGATCGCCGCGCATGGCGCGGTCCGGACGACCGCCCTGAGCCTGTGGAAGATCGCCTCGGACATCCGGTTGATGGGCACAGGGCCGCGTGCCGGTCTTGCCGAACTGGCCCTGCCCGAGACGCAGCCGGGCTCATCGATCATGCCCGGCAAGGTGAACCCGGTGATCGTCGAGTCGCTGACGATGGTCGTCGCCCGCGTGCTGGGCAACGACACGACCGTCGCGTTCGGGCAGACCGGTTCGTTCCTGGAACTCAACGTGATGCTGCCGGTCACCGCGATCGCCCTGCTGGAGTCGATCGAGCTGCTGGCCGCGGCGGCGGCCAACCTGTCGCGCCGGACCGTGGACGGGCTCGCGGCCACCGAGCGCGGGCCGGCTCTCGTCGAGCAGGGCCTGATGCTGGCCACGGCGCTGGCACCGGTCATCGGCTATGACGAGGCCGCGCGCCTCGCCAAGGATGCCCTCAAGAGCGGCCGGACGATCCGCGAGCTCGCGTTGGAACGTGGTCTCGCGGCGGACGACCTGGATCGTCTGCTGGACCCGGTGTCGATGACCGAGCCTGGTCTGGGTGGCGGACCAGCCGGCGGCTGATCGCGGACCTGGGGGCGGACGCTCAGGGCTCGACCGTCAGGTCGGCGACCATGTTCGGGTGGACCTCGCACATCAGCCGATAGCTGCCCGGGATCAGCCCGGCGATCGCCAGGTCGACGACGGCCGGCCCGTTCACGATCTCGCCCTTGGCAAGCGTGGTCGTGAAGTTCGCATCGGCCAGGAGCGCGACGTTGTGCGGCACGCCCGCGTCGCGGTTGTCGAGGTGGACGACGAAGTCCGTGCCGGCCGGGATGGCGACGGCGGCCGGCTGGAACTCGATGTTCGCCGCGACGAGGTCGATCCGCACGCTCGGCGCGCTCGCGAGGCCGGGTGAGGGCGAGGGCGAGGGCGAGGGCGCAGCCCCACAGGCGGCGGCGGTCAGGACAAGCAGCATCGCCATGACGAGGCGGAATCCGACTACGACGCGGAACGGCGTTCCGCCCAGTACCGGATCCGCGACGAAGCCTTCGCGGATCGCCGACGAAATGACAAGACGATGTCGATCCTGCACCAGGCCACCCTCGTTCGTGCGGAAACCGGTCATCACAGGACCGCGGACCTTCCAGCCCGGCCGTCCGCCGCGCGCCACAGACCGATGCCGGACCACAGAGCGCCACTGATCAGCCATGCGCTCGGCGAGGGGATGAGCAGGACCGCTCCCGCGACCGCGACGGCCTCGCCGGTCGGATGCAGTCCCGCGCGCATCAGGGCGATGCCCAACCAGGCCGTCGCGATGGCGGCGAGCGACGACGCGACGGCCGTGATGGCCCCATACGACCCGCCAAACACAGCGAGGCACAGCGCGACGACCCAGAAGCCATGCCCGACCAAGACGGCGACGAGCCCGGACTCGAGCGGCAGCCCATTGGCCGACCACGCGGGTCGTGCGGCGGCGATGGCGGCGACCAGGATCGCGCTTGCTCCGATCGCGGCGAGCGGCAGGGTCTCGACGAGGTATCCCGGCCAGTCTGGCGGTGCCGGGGCTCCGAGCGAAGCGACAGCGATGATCGCCCACGCAGCCCCGGCGACGAGTGCCGCGGCGATCCCGATCCGGCCCGGCGCCGCGTCGGCCCGGGACAGGTGCGCGTCGAGGGCCCCGCGCACAAGGTCGATGCGCGCGCGGAAGTCGGGCGCCGTCGACTCCAGGAGTGCGGCCATCTCGACCCCGTAACGATCACGCCAGGCGCGCGGGTACAACCGCAGCAGGCGGCGGCCCGGAGCGCGCGATGACCCCATCAGATGCAGCCTCCTTCGACGAGCGGCGGGATCAGCCCAGGCTCACCGAGGGCCACCGGGAGCGGACCCAGGACGATGCGCGACGTGTCGATGAACAGGATGCCGTCCGAGTCGACCTCGGTGGCGAAGCGGTCCATGCCTCGCTGGGCTGGACCATAGCGTTCGCCTTCGGCCTTGATGCCCAGTCTGTCGTAGCGAGACTGGTGGCACGGGCAGTGGAACCAGAAGTCCTCGAGACACGGGTTCGGCCGACAGCCCAGGTGGGGACAGCGCTGGGACAGCGCTCGGACATTGGTCGACAAGCCGGCGCCGGTCTCGTCAAGGCCTGATGTCCACCCGCCACGGGCGGGATCGACCAGGACGATGAACGCCCGTGCGTCGGCGACGTAGGCGGGAAAGCCGTCCGCGACCGGCAGGTTGCCGTTGGCCGCGAGGACGCTGGCATAGGAACCGATCCGGATGCGCCCACCGGCCCGAACGCCGGCCGACCACAGGAAGCCGAGGGTGCCGGCGACCATCTCCACCAGCCACAGGCCGATGCCGGCGCCGACGGCGCGTCGCATGAGCTGCCGGCGGGACCAGCCGGCGGTCGGCGCCATGCGCACAGCCTTGATCGCCGGGCCGGTGATCACCTGCGGCCTGGTCATGATCCAGCGATCAGTCGGAGGTGGGCGATGGGGCCGCGGGCCGTGGGATGCCCCGCAGGCCGATCGTGGCGCCGACGCCGACCCAGGCGACCCCGAAGAGCAGCCCCAGTGGCAGCAAGCCGACATCGCGGCCCTGGCCGGTAACGAACCCCATGAACACGCCCAGCACCAGCAGCGCGGATCCCGCCCAACCGATGCCCAGTGCGACCGGCAACCCGCGTCCGGCCAGCGAACCCGCCAGCATCGCCGAGCCGATCAAGGCGAAGTACGCGGTCGCGCCGCCGCCGAACGCGGTGAGCGTGAAGGCCACGGCGGCGATCGAGGCTCCCGCCCCGCCGATCGGGTGCATGACGCCTTGCCCGGCATAGGCCACGAACACGTGCGCGACGGCCAGGGCCAGGCCCGCGAAGGTGGAGAGGGCGACGATCATGGCCCCGTTCTCCGGCTCGCCCGCGTCCCAGCCGCGGAAGTCGCGCACGATCAGGCCGAACCATGCCAGCCAGAGCGCCCCGGCCGCCAACGAGAACGCGGCGGCGATCCGTTCAGGAGGTGTCAGTCGGTGGGAACCCTCCGGATCGCCGGCCAGTTCCGGATGGAGTCGCGCGTCCACCGCGCCGCGGACGATGTCGACGCGATCACCGATCGACGGGGGGCGTGACGCCAGGACATCCAGGAACTCGGTCTCGTAGCGCTCGCGCCATGGGCGCGGATAGAGGCGGACCAGGGCACTCATGACGGGGTCTCCCCGAGGCGGTCCAGGCCGGTCCGGGCAAATCCGGACAGGCGCTCCAGCTGCGCGCGGACGGTGGCCTCGCCGATGCCGGTCAAGCGGTACGGTCGGCGCCGGTCTTCGGGCGCCAGGGCCTCGATGAGCCCGCGCTTCTCCAACCGGGCAAGCGCTCCGTACAGCGTGCCCGGTCCCATCGGCGACCCGGTGATCGCTTCCACGTCGGTCATGATGGCGTAGCCGTGTTTCGGCCCGTCGCTGAGCGATACCAGGATGTACAGCGACGGTTCGGCGAACCGCCCGAGATCGAAGACGTCGTCAGGCATGCGTGCTCCTAGTCGGCGACGATGACGCCACAGGCGACCCGTCCACCACTGTTGCCGGTCGCGGACGTCGCCTGCTGGTCGTCCTGGGCCGCGTGGATGACGATCGCGGAACCGTCCCCATCGAAGACCGACAGCCGACCTGCGGACAGGGTCTCACGGTCCGAGACGACGTCAAGATGGCCGCGACCCTCGCCGTTCACGACCAGGTTGGGCAGGTCGCCGGCGTGGGCACCGGCCGGGTCGTCCAGTCCGTGCAGGGCGCCATCCGGGTTGTGATGACTGCCGGCGCTGGTGAAGGCCGGCCCGGTGCACGCGCCGATCCCGTGGATATGGATGCCGTGCAGGCCCGGCGTCAGGCCGGACACCTTGACATCGAGGTGCAGCCGACCCGCGGCATCCTCCGTGAACTTTGCCCAGCCCACGGCGCTCCCTGCCCCGTCGACGAGGCGCGCACTGGCCTGCGTCGCGCCGCTGGCGGCGACAGCTCCCGCCGTGAGGCCGATGATCGCGAGTCCGGCGAGTGGGCCGACCAGTCGGCGAGGGCTGGTGATCGTAAGGTCCATCGAGGCATCCCCTTCTTATATAGCGCGCACTGGTATATCGTGCCACGATATATAACGCTCGAGGCATGGGTTGTCAAGCGGCGACGGCCCAGAATGTGGACGGCCAGCGATTCTGTCCGAGCTAAGCGGCCAGCGACTTTGTCAGCCTCCGGTCCATGGAACCGAAGGACAGACAGACTCCGCCCGACGCACGGGCCCACCGTCGAGCGTACGTGCTCGAGCATG
>JBPPMZ010000002.1:0-15640 GCA_051306295.1 Candidatus Limnocylindrales bacterium | reverse complement strand
TGGTCGACCAACGATTGGGACGCGGTCCTGGATCCAGCGTCGATGCGGGTCGAGCTGTAATGGCAGCTGCGCCTCAGAAGTAGCGCGCCCGCGACAGCCCTGATCGCGCCCCGTTGGATGATCGTCCGGATGAAGGATCGCTACATGTCGCGGGCGCGCTACTTCTGAGGCGCAGCTGCCATTACAGCTCGACCCGCATCGACGCTGGATCCAGGACCGCGTCCCAATCGTTGGTCGACCAGCCGACGACGGGACCGCAGTTGCCCTGGTCCCAGGCCGAGTTCGGCTCGCCGTCCTCCCTCGACCAACGGACACGATTACCCCGAACCTCGTTGTCGGCGCAGGGACTCTCAGACTGGTTCCAGACGTAGACCCCGATGTTCGAGGCGGGTCGCTGCTCGCCATAGACGGTGTTGTCGATGATCGCGTTGTTCGTTCCGCCAGCGATGAAGATGCCGGCCTGCCCAGGGTTGAGCAGGATGTTCCGGCGGGCGATCGTGTGGTCCGAACCTCCGTCGCCGAGGGCGATCCCGGACCCAGACTCACTGGTCCAGTCCAAACCCTCGAAGTGGTTGTCCTCGATCAGCATCGGGCGGTCCAGGGTCCCACCTGACGCGTAGATGCTCAGGATGTCCTCGGTATCGCCGCCTCGACCCTTGTTGTTGGCGATCCGTCCGCCGCGGACCTTGTCGAACTGGACGAAGTTGGCGCGATGGCCGCCGTCGCGCGCATGCGGGCCCACGATGTCCTCATAGCGATTCCACTCGACCCGGATGTTGCGGGAGTCGACCGCGGTGATGGCTTGGGCGACACGAGCAAAGTCGTTGTCGCGGATGATCACGTTCTCGCAGCCCTCCAGGTGGATGGCCTCGACGTTCGGTCCAAGGTCCTTGAACGACCGATTCTCGATGACGACATCACGACAACCCACCAGCCGGATCGCACCTGATGCCGGGCGGCTCAGGAATGGGACGCTCCACGGGTCGGCAGGTGGCCCGGGGTCTGGCACGGCCTTGGGGTTGGTCGCTGCCGACAGCCCCAGCGCCACGAGGAGCACGGCGCCCGCCAAGCCGACCGACCTGGATCCAAGGCGGTGGAGCGGATCGCGTCGTCGGTCACCCACCTCGCAGTGCGCCTCGTCTGTGGCGCCCGGCCAGCGCAGCCACGACCGCGGACCCAAGGACCAAAGCGACGATCCCGATCCTGGTCATGACGGGTGGGTCGAGCACGACGGTCCGCACCACCGGGCTCGTGGCGACCAACCGCCCCTCATCGACGACATCAACGCTGATCCCCAGGTTCCCGTACCCGGTCATCGTGAGGAGTGCCGGGACGCCGGCGAGTCGTTGAACGTCCCCCGGCGGTCGCAACGGGTACCGGTCGCGATAGATGACACCCGGCTCCCATCTCGATGTCGGCCACGCCCAGTCGCACGGCTCGTGACGCCCGGCCCACGACATGCCGCGTTCCGGACTGGCCTGAGCCGCGAACACGAGGTCGCTCGTCGGGCGCGACGACGTGCGCCAGAACGTCTCGAGCCAGATGAGCGCCGGGCCATCCATCTGGGCCCGTTCCGTGCGTGCGCCAACGAGTGTCAGAGGACCCAGGTCGATCGGATCCAGGCGAGCCGAATCCGGGACGGAGGTGGCCAGGCACGCGGCGGGTGGCTCATCGAGCGGGACCGGCCCGGGGCCAGGATCCAACGTCGCAAGGATCTCCGGTCGCAACCGCGGGGGATCGCGTGGCGGAGGCGTCATCGTCAGCAAGCCGCCGGAGAGCGGCGTCCCGAAGACGCGTGAACGAGCGTCCATCTCGGCGAGGATCCGGGCTGATTCGGCTGGATCGGCGGGTCGAGTCCACGCGCGCTCCGTGACGAGCGGCACGGTCCGGACGGCGGTGATACCCGAAGCGCTGACGTCGAGGAGGAAGATGGCGGCCTCATCCGGATCGGGAAAGTTGAACAGGAGGGTGCCCATGTTGTGGAGGATCGGGCGCTCGGCATGGACCTCGATGCCTTGCAGGACATGTGCGCCGACGCCCAATACGGCATCAGCGCCAAGATCGATGAGTTCCCTGGCCACTCGTCGGTCTTCGGCGTGTGGCTCAGGGGAGAAGGATGCGCGGAAATGTGGCATCGCGAGCACGACATCGGCCCGGGCGCGCGCATCTTCGATGGCTTTCCGGAAAGCGTTCGGCCAGCCAGTGATGTCGGTCGGCGAGAGGTGACACGTGCCGATCCGGCCGTCTCCGGCTGATGAACTCGGTGTCGTGGCATCAACCGCCAGCAGCGCGACACGCATCTCCCCCACCTCGAGGAACGCCGGAGCGCACGCTTCGGTCAGGGTCATACCGGTCCCCGGGTGGGCCAGGCGCATCTGCGCCAGCAGCCGATTCTGTGCCGCCAGCGTCCCCGTTCCGTAGTCCCGCGCGTGGTTGTTCGCGGTCGCAACGACATCGATGCCGCTGGCAGCCAGCACGGCCAGCGACTCTGGTCGGCCGAGGAAGAAGTAGTCACCCACCCTGCCGGTGTCGATCGCATCGGCGCCAGGTGCGACAACGCCCTCGAGGTTGACGATCGCCAAGTCCGCGCCTCGAAGGTCAGGAACGCCGGACAACGGCGCGTCGGCCCCCATGCGGGCGATCGCCGTATTGATGTCCTCGCCAAGCATGACGTCACCTCCGATGGCCACGGAGATGGTCGGCCCGGTGGGGGCGGAGAGGACGTCGCCACCCTGGCGACTGAGCGAGGCAACGCCTCCGGCGGCTGGCAGCACCAGGGCCCCCACGAGCAAGGCCAGAGCGCCGAGGCGGCGTCGGACGTGATCGATGGGTGGCACCCACGAAGTGTCGTGGAACGACTCGGTTATCGCAAAGGCCGCCGACCTTGGTTGAAGTCGCTCAGGCTTGGTGTTGGGGCGGTGTCAGAGTGCGACTCGCAAGGAGGCTACGTTGAGGGTCGCGTTCCAGGTGTTCGTCGACCATCCACTGATCGTGCCGCAGTTGTTGGCATTCCAGGCCGAGTTGGACGCGCCCGCGGCATTGCGCCACATGACGCGATTGCCGCTCACCTCGTTACCAGAACAGGCGCCGCTCGACTGGCTCCACACATACAACCCGACGTTCGAGTTGAGCCGCTGCTCGCCGTAGATCGTGTTGTCGATGATCTCGTTGTTCGTCCCGCCGGCGATGAAGATGCCGACCTGACCGGGATTCACGAGCACGTTTCGTTGCGCGACGTTGTACGAGCCGCCACCATCCGACAGCGCGATGCCCGACCCGGACGCACTCGTCCAGTTCGTCCCTTCCAGGTGGTTGTCCTCGACGATGACATGGTCGGACTGGTAGATCGAGATGATGTCCTCGGTGTCGCCACCCTTGCCCTTGTTGTGATCGATGAGGCCTCCGGCGACGTTGTTGAACTGGACGAAGTTCGCCACGTTGGCGCCGGTTCGCGGTTGGGCCGGTCCCGTGATGTTGCTGTATCGGGAGTCGATGATCTGGATGTTGGTCGAGTTCAGGGCATAGACGCCCTCGGCGACATTCAGGAAGTCGACCGCGCGGATCGTGACATTCGAGCAGTTCTCGATCCGGATGGCGATCACCCCGGCGCCGAGATCACGGAACGTCTTGTTCTCGATCACGACGTTGGAACAGTTGGACAGACGAACGGGTGCCGATGACGGTCGGGTGCCGAATGCCACGGCCCACACGCCCGCAGTGATGGGCTCCGGCGTCGGCGCGACCGTCGGCACGGGCGTCGGCGCGACCGTCGGCTCCGGCGCCGCCTCGACGATCGTGACCTGGGCGGCCGTCATGAGGGTCGCCGCGTCGTCGGCCGAGACCACGGCAAGCTCATGGTTTCCGGTTGAGAGCCCCCGGGGGACCGTCGTGGTCATGCGGAGTGCCCCGTTCCCCTTGATCCGGATGGGCATCGTGAGTTCGGCATCGCCATCCCAGACCAGCGCGGCCTCCCCCTTGGGTAGACCGTTCCCTCTGACGGTGATCCGCTCTCCGGCCGCGACGGGGTCTGGGGCGACCGCCAACCTCGCCTCGCCGGCGGACGCGCCCGCGAAGGGCAGGATCAGCGCCGGGATGATGAGGAACATCGTGGCCGTGGCCAGCCAGTCGCGGGCGCGACTGCGTGGGACAGAGGGCAGGGGTCGTTCAGCCTCGAAGACCCACTCGGCCCGGTCGGCGACACGGATGTTGCGCATGCTCGGCTCCCTCCTGCTGCGCCGGGGAGTCGAGACGAGCCAGGATCAACGGACCAGGGGATCCGCGAGCTGGAGTGCTTCTGCCTCGGCAACCCGGCTACCTGCAGATCCGCAGGCCCGTGGCTTTGCGACCCCGCCTCGCGACGGGTGTGCTCGTTCGTTCAGTCGGCTGTCGTGAGGATGCCTCGCCATGGCCCGGCTGTCGCCTGGCCTGAAGGTCACCACAGGACTCGGGACCTGGGTGGTGCGCGGTGGGGAGTCGGGTCCTGTGCGCCCCGGTCCGGACCGGGAGGCACACGACATCCGATGCAGGACCGTCAGGGTCGATAGGGCCGGATCTGAGCTCGCCACGCCCGCGGCTATACTCCCGACGTTTCGCGGTCGGCTCAGGGAGTAGGTGCCCGGATCATGCGCAGCCCCTTCGCAGCAGCGCGTCCGGAATGAACCCGGACCTGTCCCCGGTGCGGATCGACCCAGCGCGCTCGCCGATCTCACGGCTCGCTGGGCGTCGGCGGGAGATGCGCGTCCCGGCCCTGCTACTCCTCGTCCTGCTGGCCGTCGCGATCGGCGTGGGCAGTGCGGTCGACCCGCTCGTGACGGCCGGCCTCATGGCCGCGGTCGTCGCCGTCCTTGGGTTACTCCTGGTCGGCGTGCGGGTCACCGAGGTGTTCCTGGGCGGGTTGACGATCATGCTGATCGGCTATGCGTTCCTGGGGCGCGGCTTTGCGTACGTGGGAGTCGCGCCGCTGTATCTCGGTGAGTTGGCGTTGCCGGTCGCCGCCCTGGCACTGCTGCGCGGCCGGCAACCGGGGCGGCTCCAGCCGCTGCACGTGCTGCTCCTGGCGTTCATGGTCTGGGGCGCCCTGCGCACCATCCCATACCTCGGTACGTATGGACTGGACGCGCTCCGCGATGCCGTGAGCTGGGGCTACGCCGCGTATGCCGTGGTCCTCTCGGTCGTCCTTCGTCGCGAGCATCTCGAAGCCGGCGTGGCTCGCTACCGTCGGTTGCTCCCCCTGTTCCTGATCTGGGTGCCGATCCTGGCGGTCCTGAGCCAGACGGTCACGCTGCCGACGGTGCCTGGCTCGGACGTGGCCATCGCGGTCTTCAAGGGCGGCGACATCGGCGTCCAGCTCGCGGGCGCGGCGGCATTCGTGTTCCTCGGTTTGTACGGGATCAGCGCGGGGCGTCGCCTCGTCGAACCGATGCTCTGGGCGTTATGGCTGACCGCCCTGGCGGTGACCGGCATCCTGAACCGTGGTGGGCTCGTCGCCGCGTCGACGTCCGCCCTCGCCGCGATCTACATCCGCGCCGCGAGTCGCTGGTTGGCCCTGGTCTTCGTGGCCCTGTCCCTGACCGTACCGGTCATCATCATCGATCCCAGGATCCAGGTCGGAAATGGTCGCGAGATCTCGGTCGGTCAGATGGTCGACAACGTCATCAGCGTGTTCGGCGAGAGCAACGATCCCGGCCTGGAAGGGACGAAGGGGTTTCGTCTGGCGTGGTGGTCGACGATCGTCGACTACACCATCGGCGGCCCATACCGGTGGACCGGAAAGGGCTACGGCATCAACCTGGCCGATGACGACGGGTTCCAGCCGACGGAGGATCGCTCGCTTCGAGCGCCGCACAACGGGCACGTCGAGATCCTCGCTCGGTCCGGGCTACCGGGTCTCGCGCTGTGGGTGTTGCTCAATGCGGCCTTCGGCCTGTCGTTGCTTCGCGCTGCGGGGATCAATCGTCGGCGGGGCGATACCTTCCTGGTCCAGGTTCTCGGCCTGGTGTTCATCTACTGGCTGGCTTCGCTCGTCAATGCGTCCTTCGACCCATACCTGCAGGGTCCGCAGGGTGGGATCTGGTTCTGGACGATGTTCGGTGTCGGGCTCGCGGCGATCAAGATCACCGCGGACGACACGGAGCGCGGCGCTGGACAGCGCGCGGGCGTCTGACGCTCAATCGCTCTTCGTGGTCGGGCGCGGTCGCGCCTGTGCGGCCCGCGCCCGTCGCGTGGGCTGCGCCGCGGATGGTGCTGCCGTCGGCCGCTCCTCGATGTGGACCGCGGTCGCCGGGGCCACGGCCGTCCGAACGTCCGTAGCCTCGGAGCCCGTGTCGAGATAGGCCCCGAAGTACGGATCGGCCTCACCACCGCGCGGTCGGACGAAGTTCAAGACCACGCCAGCGACATGGGCGTTGACCGCCGCCAGCGCCTCGCGACCGCGACGCACGATCCGTTCCGACGCGAACGACTCGCGAACCACCAAGATCGTCGCATCGGCGTCCACCGCCAGGAGCGCAGCATCGGTCACGATCCCGACCGGGGCGGTGTCGATGACGAGAACGTCTGCCACCCCCAGCAGGCGGCTGATGAGGGTCTTCATCCGCTGCGAACCCAGGAGCTCAGCCGGATTTGGCGGGATGGTGCCCGCCGTGAGGATGCGCAGACCCGGGACCTCCGTGGCGTGCAGGACGTCGTCCAGCGTCGGCGCATCCGACCGAGCAAGATCGGTGAGCCCGACGGCGTCGGGCAGCCCGAACATCATCTGGACCCCTGGGAGGCGCAGATCGGCATCCACCAGGATCACCTGCTTGCCCCCTTGCGCATACGCGATGGCGAGGTTGGCGGCGACGACCGTCTTGCCCTCGTGCGGCGCAGCGCTCGTGACGACGATCGTGCGGTAACGCTGGTCGAGTGCCGCGAAGTCCAGGTTCGTGCGTAGGGCACGGAAGGCCTCCGCCGCAGGTGATCTTGGATACAGCAACGTGGCCAGTCGATAGATCTCGCCTCGCCCCCGGTCGCCGGGCATCTTGAGGACGCTGCCGATGACGCCGAGGCCGGTCACCCGCTCGATGTCGTCAGCCGAGCGGATTCGGTCGTCGACGGTCTCCCAGACGAACACGGCGGCGATCATGGCCAACAGTCCCAGGATGGCGCCCAGGACCAGCGTGAACAGCGGACCTGGTGATGTCGGGCGCACGGCCAGGTCTCCGCCGTCGATCACCGTGAGGCGGTTCGACTGCGGGTCCGGCGTGGCCTGGAGCAGCGCCGCATAGGCGGACCGCAGCGAGAGCAGCCGCGTCTGGAGCGTGTCGATGCGATCCTGCTGGGCCACCGTCGGGGTCGCGATGTCCACCAGTCGCTCGAGTTCGTCGCGGGTCTCCACGATCTGGGCCCGGATGAGGTCGAGATCCTCGTCGTTGAACGCCGAGACGTCGGTCGGCTCCTCGACGACCGCCTTCGAGATCGCCACGAGCTCGGCGGCGATCCCGTCCACGATCGCCTTGGCCTCTTCCGGCGTGGCCCCGGTCGCGACGATGTCGATGAACGGCTGGCGCTCCTGGGTCCTGATCGCGATCCGCTCGCGGAACGCATCGAGCGTCTCCGGCAGGCCGAGTTTCGCAAGGACCGGTTCGAGGACGCGACGCGAGGAGGCCAACTCGCCATAGGTCGCGGCCAGGGATTGGGCCGTCGCGAACTGGTCCACGTTCGGCGTCGACGACTCCAGGGCCTGACCCACGAGGAGCCTCGCGTCGGTCTCGTAGACCTTCGGGAGCACGGAGCCGATGGCGAACGCGACTAGCGCCGTGACCACCGTGCCGACGATGATCAGGGCCGCCCACGACTGCAGGACGCCGACCTGGCGGCGAAGATCCACTTGGCACGCTCCCGGATGAGATCAGGCAGACCGAGCGACGACGTTTGCGGACGGCGGCGCGACGGGCCGCATTATATGGGCGAGCCGGTTTCCGTCACGGAGATGCGACCAGCGTCACTTTGCGGGCCGTGAACGCCTCGGCCGATCCGCTCGGAGCATTCGACTCGATCCCGCGCAGGCGCAGGATCGCGCGGAAGGCAGACGCATCGAACCAGGAGCGATGCGCCTGGCTCGGGAACGTCCGCAACAGGTGCTCGACCTTGGCGTCGACGATCGCGGCGGACAGATGTTGATACAGGTTCGGTGTGCCGAGATCGCCTTCGTACTTGGGGATCTCGTATTCCAGGACGAGGTGGTCGCGGAACGCCTGCCACACGAGCTCCGCGACGACGCGATGGTCCTGGTGGCGGTCCTCGAGTCGAGGGGCGAGGATGAGGTCCGGCTGTAGCCGTCGGCCGAGATCGTCGACCATCGCCTTGATCTCCGGTTGGTGCGGAAAGAACCGCTCCCGGAAGTCGCCGATCACGGGCCGCAGGTCCGCTTGGTCGCCGACCAGCTGCTGGGCGCTCGTCAGCGCCTCGTCCGCCCGCACGCCCTCGGCGCTGAGGACCACCCAATCCACTTCGGCGACGTGACCGCCCTGCAGGAGGGAGAGCAGGAGGCCGCCAGCGCCGATCTCGATATCGTCGGCATGCGCGCCGATGGCGAGGACCCGGAGCGGGCGGTCTGTGGCGGGCAGGAGCTTGATCACGGGGCCGCGACGCTCGCAGCCGGCTCGACCGACGCGTCCGACATAGCCCACGGGGTATCGCCAGAGGCGACGTGGTCCTCGAGGATCTGCCAGTCGCGCAGGGTGTCCATCGGCGCCCAGAACCCGTCATAACGAAAGCCCAGGACCTCGCCGCGTGCGATCAGGCGCGGAAAGACGTCCGGAACCAGATCCTCACCCGGACCGATCTCATCGAAGATCGCCCGACGGAAGATGAAGTAGCCGCCGTTGATCCGCAGGTCAGCGGTCGAAACGCTTTCCAGGCTGGTGACCTCCTCGCGCTGGTTGATCGACACGAGGTGAAAGGTGTAGGGCGTGGGTCGGACAGCGATGAAGGCCGCCATCTTGCCGCTGGCCCGGAATCGGTCCAGGAGTTGGTCGTGGGGCGCGTCGGTCAGGACATCGCCGTAGTTGGCCAGAAAGACCTCATCGTCGCCGATCAGCTCGCGGACCGACAGCAGGCGTTGGCCGACGGGGGCCTCGAGCCCGGTGTCGATGAAGTTGATGCGCCAATCCTCGATGTCGCTGCGCAGGCGCCGGATGGACTGCCCGCCCTCGGACAGGACGAAGTCGCTGGCGGCCGTCCCGGCGTACCGCAGGAAGAAGTCCTTGATCACGTCCGCCCGGTAGCCCAGGCAGAGTGTGAAGTCTTCGTGGCCGAAGTGCGCGTAGTAGCGCATGACGTGCCACAGGATCGGGCGATCCCCGACGGGCACCATCGGCTTCGGGATGGCCTCGGAGTATTCCCGCATCCGGAGGCCCAGGCCGCCACAGAACAACACGACTTTCAATCCATCACCCCCGAGGTCGACGGGCGACCGATGGCTGGTCGAACCCGGGCGCCATTCTAGGACCGAGCCGCCGGTTGGCGATCCTGTCGGAGCCGAACCGTTGCGTGGCTCCAACACTTTCGCTGGCGGCCGAGCGCCGCGGGCGCCGCGGACCGGACCGTCGTTGTAGCATACGGCTGGTCCGACGATCACGACCGATCAAGGTGAGGGGACTTGGTGGATCTTTCAGCGCGCAACCCGATCGGGTCGACGTCCGTATCCGTCAGTCCGTTGGGTCTCGGAACGGTGCCGATCGGTGGGCTCTATCAGCCCGTCACCGACGCCGAGGCGGAAGCGCTCGTTCGGCGCTCGTACGAGCTCGGCATCCGGCTCTTCGACACGGCCCCGCAATACGGCAGCGGCCTCGCCGAGACGAGGCTCGGGCACGTGCTCCCCGGCCTGCCCCGCGACCAGCTCGTCGTAGCCACCAAGGTCGGGCGTCTGTTGCGACCCATCACCTTCGCCTCCAAGACGCGTCGGGTGGTCGTGGAGTCGATTCGCAGTCGCGATCTCCGACGCATGGCCGGCGACGCGGTCAAGATCACGCGCCGGCTGGCCAACGGTCGATCGTCGCTGGACGTCCAGCTCGGCGCACCGTTCGATCGCGGGGAGGCGGCCCTGGAGCCGTACTACGACTTTTCCTACGACGGGGTCATGCGCTCGATCGAGGAGAGTCTGCAGCGCCTCCGACTTGATCGCGTCGAGATGCTGTACATCCACGACCCCGATCATCACCACGACGCTGCCCTCCAAGGCGCGTTCAAGGCACTCGACAAGCTCCGCAGCGACGGGACGGTCGGGGCGATCGGCGTCGGGATGAATCAGACCCAGATGCTGGCCAGGTTCGCGCGGGAGGCGCCGTTCGATTGCCTGCTTGCCGCCGGTCGCTACACCCTGCTCGATCAGGAGGCCCTCCTCGAGCTCATCCCGGAATGCCAGGCCCGTGGCATCAGTCTGGTCGTCGGCGGGGTCTACAACAGCGGCATCCTTGCCGATCCATCGCCCGGCGCGATGTTCAACTACCAGCGGGCACCGGCCGCGCTGCTCGACCGGGCCCGACGCATGCAGACCGTCTGCGAACGACACGGCGTCCCGCTGATGGCGGCCGCGATCCAGTTCCCCCTGGGCCACCCGGTCGTCGCCGCGGTCCTGACCGGCGCGCGTTCGGTCGCCGAGATCGAGCAGAACGTCGCCATGTTCCAGGTGTCGATCCCCGATGACCTGTGGCAGGACCTGCGGTCCGAAGGGCTGCTTCCGGCTGAGGTGTTGACGCCGCGGGCGGTCTCGACCTCGGCACCGGCACCGGCCCTGGCCTGACGACCCCAGCGGAGTTCGCGACCCCATGCGATTCGTCGAGACCGCGCTACGCGGTGCGTATGTCGTCGAACTCGAGGAGCGGAGTGACGACCGCGGCTTCTTTGCCCGGACGTTCTGTGTCCGCGAGTTCGAGGCCCAGGGACTGAACACGCGCATCTCCCAGTGCAACCTGTCCTACAACCGCCGTCGCGGCACGCTCCGAGGCCTGCACTACCAGGCCGAGCCAGCGGGCGAGGCCAAGCTCATCCGCTGTATCGCAGGTGCCGTTCACCAGGTCCTCGTGGACATGCGACCGCAGTCCGCGACGTACCTGCGCCACGTCGCGGTCGAGCTCAGCGCGGCGAATCGACTGGCCGTCTATCTGCCGGAGTTCGTCGCGGCCGGCATCCAGACGCTGGAGGACGACACGTCCCTGATGTACCAGGTCAGCGAGTTCCACACGCCGGAGGCGGAGCGCGGCGTTCGGTTCGACGATCCTGCTATCGGGATCAGCTGGCCGCTGCCGGTCACGGAGATCTCGGACAAGGATGCCGCGTGGGCCTATCTGGAGAGAGGTGGACCGTCGTGATCATCGTCGATTCCGCGCTGCGCCAGCGAGAGGAGGCAGGCGACCCGGTCCGCGTCGGCATGATCGGCGCGGGCTTCATGGCGCGAGGGATCGCGAATTCGATCCTGAACTCGATCCCGGGGATGCGCTTGGTCGTCATCGCCAACCGCACGGTCCCCAACGCGCTCCGAGCATACGCAGAGGCCGGTGCGGATGACGTCGCGGTCGCCGACACGGCGGACGCCCTCCAGGATGCGATGCGGTCCGGGCGCTATGTCGTCACGGCCGACCCGATGCTCGTGGCCGAGGCCGACGGTATCGACGTCCTGCTCGAGGTCACCGGGACGGTGGAGGAGGCGGCCCACGTCGTCCTTCGCGCCATCGAGAAGGGCAAGCACGTCGTCCTGATGAATGCGGAATTGGACGGCACGATCGGGCCGATCCTCAAGGTCAAGGCCGACGAGGCTGGTGTCATCCTCAGTGCGTGCGACGGGGACCAACCCGGCGTCGAGATGAATCTCTACCGGTTCGTTAAGGGCCTTGGCCTGCGTCCGCTGGTGTGCGGCAACATCAAGGGCCTCCACGACCGGACGAGGAATCCCACCACGCAGGCCGGGTTCGCGGCGCGCTGGGGGATGAACGTGAACATGGTGACGAGCTTCGCGGATGGGACGAAGGTCTCGTTCGAGCAGGCGATCGTGGCCAATGCGACGGGCATGCGGGCACCGCAGCGCGGGCTCTACGGACGCGATTTCGTTGGCCACGTGGACGACATGACGTCGATGTACGACGTGGCGGAGCTCGAGCGCCTGGGCGGGATCGTGGACTACGTCGTCGGTGCCAGTCCGGCTCCTGGCATCTACGTCTTCGCCACGCACGACGACCCCAAGCAGCGCCACTACATGAACCTCTACAAGCGCGGCGAGGGCCCGCTCTACAGCTTCTATACGCCTCAGCATCTCTGCCACCTGGAGGTTCCGACGTCCCTGGCGCGCGTCGTCCTGTTCCGCGACGCCGTCCTGGCGCCGATCGATGGACCCGTGGTCGACGTGGTCGCGACGGCCAAGATCGAACTGCAGGCCGGCGCCCTGATCGATGGCATCGGGCAGTACATGACCTATGGGCAGTGCGAGAACAGCGAGGTGACACGCGCTGAACGGTTGCTGCCGATGGGCCTTGCCGAGGGGTGCCGGCTCATCCGGGACGTTCCGGTCGACGCGGTCCTGACATACGACGACGTGGAGCTGCCCGAGGGCCGCCTCGCCGACAGCCTGCGCGCTGAGCAGGATTCGCGCTTCGCCGTTCCCGGCTGAGCGCGCCCCGGCGTACGGAGAGTGCCGGATCGCCCGGCGGGTGTTGTCTGCATGCACCGGCACCCCGGGACAGGTGGGCATCTGCGGCGGTCCGGGTGGCTTCAGGGTAGTTACTGTTCGCTATCGACGCCGCGCTGGGGGATGATCGAGTGGAGATGAGGGGACCGCGCCGACACGGCTGGGCCGTTGCCATCGTTCTCGCTGTGCTCGCGCAGCTCCTGCCGATGGCATCCCGCCCGGTGGCTGCCGGTGTGATCGAGCCCGGATTCCAGTTGGCCACCATCATCAGCGGGCTCGATACGCCGACGGCGTTGGCATTCGCTCCCGACGGGCGGATCTTCGTGACCGAGCGCGCGGGGATCATCAAGGCGTTCGACAGCGTCAGCGACTCGACCCCGACGACCGTGGTCGACCTCTCGACCTAGGTGCACCGCGGTCGGCGATCGCGGCCTCCTCGGCCTGGCCGTCGATCCGCAGCTCGCGACACGGCCGTACCTGTACGTCACGTACATCGTGGACGCGCATCCAGGCGGGACCGCCCCGTTCTACAACGACACATGTCCGCTCTCGCCTAGCGGGGCCAAGGACGGTTGCCCGGCCACCGGCAGGCTGTCACGCATCACCGTCGGTTCCGACAATCGGATCTTCGGGCCGGAACTGGTCCTCATCGGGGGGAGTTTCTGGTGCAACCAGCAGCAGGCGCATGCGGTCGATCATGTCGCCTTCGGTCCCGACGGCGCGCTGTACGTCAGCTCGGGCGAGGGGGCGACCGCGAGCTTCAATGACTGGGGTCAGCACAGCGGTGCCGGCGACGCGATCGTCGTGCCCAATGCCTGCGGCGATCCACCGGCGGCGACGGGCCAGCCGCTGAGCCTGCCGACCACCGAAGGCGGTGCCTTGCGCTCGCAGGACCTGCGCACGAGCGGTGACAGCGCCCAGGGCAGTGGAGCGATCATCCGCATCGATCCGGACACGGGCGCCGCTCTGCCGACCAATCCGCTCGTCGGTAACGGCGTGGCCAGCGACGATCGCCACATCGCGTACGGGATGCGCAACCCGTTCCGGTTCACCTTCCGACCCGGCACGAGCGAGATCTGGGTGAGTGACGTGGGGGCGAGCACCTGGGAGGAGATCCAGCGGATCCAGAGTCCGACCGATGCCAATGTCGAGAACTTCGGATGGCCGTGCTATGAGGGCGTCGGCCGACAGGCATTTTGGGACAACCTGAACGTCAACATCTGCGAGCAGTTGTACGCGGCCGGGAGCGCGGCGGTCACGGCCCCGTACTGGTCCTATCGGCACGACGCGGCGCCGGATCCCTCGCGCTGCACGAATGGTGGCTCGGCCATCTCCGGGCTAGCGTTTGCGGGCGCACCGTACCCGGCTGCCTACCATGGCGGGTTGTTCGTCGCGAACTACGTCAAGGCTTGCTTGTGGATGCTGATGCCGGGCGCCGGCGGTCTTCCCGATCCGGCCCAGATCCGGACGATCGCCACCGGCGTGGCGCCAGTCGACATGGACATCGGTCCGGACGGACGGTTGTACTTCGTCGATATCGCCGCCGGCACCTTGAGTCGGCTGGACAGCTTCGGTGCTAATCAGCCGCCAGTCGCTCGCGTCATCGCGACGCCGCCGTTTGGCGCGGTCCCGTTGGCGATCCAGTTCGACGCGTCCACGTCGACCGATGACGGACCGACCGCGAACCTTGTCTATCAGTGGGATCTCGACGGCGACGCTCAGTACGACGATGCGACCGGGGTCACCGCCTCACGAACCTACACGTCGAGCGCGAACGTGGTCGTCGGGCTGCGCGTGACCGACGCCTCGAATGCGACCGGCGTGACGAGCGTGGTCGTCCAACCGGGCAACACGCCACCGACCGCCACGATCTCGTCGCCAGGATCGAACCTGACCTGGGCGTCTGGGGACACGATCTCGTTCGCTGGTTCCGCCGGGGACGCCCAGGAGACGCTGGGGGCACCGAGCATGCAGTGGACGGTCGTCCTGTTCCACTGCGCCACGCTGTCCCAATGCCACGAGCACCCCCAGGTGACGCTGAACGGTGTCAGCGGAGGCACCTACCCGGCGCCCGAGCACGAGTACCCGTCGTATCTGGAGGTCCGCCAGAGCGTTGTCGACAGCCGTGGCCTGTCCACGACGTCGACGGTGCGCCTGGATCCGAAGACCGTCGCGTCCACCTTCCTGACCGAACCGCCGGGCCTCGCCTTGACGCTCGGCGATGCGGTGGTGGTCAGTCCCGCCTCAGTCACGACGATCCTTGGCTCGCGCCTGTCGGTGACCGCGAACGCGCCGCAGACCCTGGGCGGAGTCACGTACGTCTTCAGTTCCTGGTCGGACGGGGGTGTCGCGAGTCACGAGGTCGTACCGCCGGTCGGCGGAGCGACGTACACGGCCACCCCGACCCCGAGCCCGACCACGGCGCCCGGGGCCGCGCTCCTCGTCGTGGGCGGCAGCCCGGCCGCACTGGGCAGCGGCGATACGGCGATCCGTTCCCGACTGCAGACCCTGGGCTACACCGTGACCGTCGTCGGCGACAGCGCCTCGAGCGCGGCCGATGCCACGGGCAAGCAGGTGGTCGTGGTCAGCTCGACCACCCTGTCGGGCAACGTCACCACGAAGTTCCGCGCGGTCGCCGTACCGGTCGTTACCTGGGAGGGCCGTCTGTTCGACGACTTCGGCATGACCGCGGCATCGGGCACCCAGGTGACCAGCCAGACCAGCCTCGACATCGCGTCCCCCGGCCATCCGTTGGCCGCCGGCCTCAGCGGCCCGGTCGCGGTGAGCTCGACGCCCGGCCTGTTCACCCAGGCCAGCCCCAACGCCAACGCCACGGTCGTGGCCCGCCTGCCCGGATCCACCTCCGCCGCGATCTTCGCCTACGAGACCGGGGCCGCCATGCCCGGCCTGACCGCGCCGGCCCGACGCATCGGGTTGTTCATGAGCGACATCACGGCCGCGACCTTCACGGCCAGCGGC
>JBPPMZ010000001.1:0-2465 GCA_051306295.1 Candidatus Limnocylindrales bacterium | reverse complement strand
GGGCGGGATCGCCCGATACATCGGTGCGGGCGCCTCGCGGATGGCATGGGGGCTGCTGACACGGCGGAGGTAGTCGAGGGCGGAGTCCGTGGGTGCCGGATCCTGGTCGGGCTCGGCCTGCAGGATCTCCGCATCGCCGAGGCCGTCGAGCACCTTGCGGATCTCGGCCAGGGGCTGGTGATCACGCTGGAGACGCTTGATGAGGCGCAGCCGAGCGAGGTCCGTGTCGTCGTACTTGGGGCCCGGACCGGCCCCGAACGGACTCGGCAGCAGGCCCTGGCTGATGTAGTAGCGAACCGTGCGCGGCGTGACCCCGCCAAGATCGGCGAGGTCGGTGAGGGAGTAGCGAGGCTGCGATCGGTTCATGGCCCGTATCATGACAGTGTCACGTCACACTGTCAATACATTGTTTGGCCGTCAGGGCCTTCGAACAGCGACCCCATAGCGAGCCTGCCCGCGATCAAAGGTCGCGAGCCGATCGGGGTCGGCGGCGTCCCTGGCCGCCGCCCGCAAGGCTTCCCACGACTCATCGGGCGGCGTTCGCCCGACCTTGTCGCGCAGCGAACCCGCCATCGATCGACGGTGGCGACCGGGGATCACCTCGATGACGATCCGACCGTCCTCGACGCGTTGGACCGTCTCGTCGCCGGCGTAGATGGCCAGCTCCTCTCGGATCGCCTTGGCGATCGTGATCTGACCGCGTTCTCCTACTCGGCTGGTCATGGTAGGGATGACGCTATCGAGTCCTATCTGGTGCGTCAAGGGCCGCTGCCCGCGCCAGGCCGGAACGGTCTGCGGGTGCGTATGCCATTCCGACGCATATCCATCGCCGTCGATATGCGGTCGAATGGCATAGGGGGTCGGGGGGGCTTGCGCCGTCCCGCGCTCGGCGCCCTCCGCTACCCTTGCGCTCATGCCTGCCGAATTCATCTACACGGCCTACAAGCTCGCCCGCCACTACCCGCCCGACCGCACGGTCCTCGAGGACATCTCGATCTCGTTCTACCCGGGCGCCAAGATCGGCGTCATCGGCTCGAACGGTGCGGGCAAGTCCAGCCTCCTGCGGATCATGGCCGGCCTGGACGACGGCTTCACCGGCGACGCCCGCCTGACCCCGGGCTTCACCGTGGGCTACCTGAGCCAGGAACCCCAGCTCGACCCGACCAAGGACGTCAAGCAGAACGTCCTCGACGGCGTGCGCCCGGTCCAGGACCTCATCGACGCCTACAACGCGGTGATGGCGAAGTGGTCGGACCCCGAAGCCGACTACGACGCCATCGGCGCCGAACAGTCCGCCCTCGAGGACAAGATCAACGCGGCCGACGCGTGGAACCTGGAACGCAACGTCGACATCGCGATGGACGCGCTCCGATGCCCGCCCGATGATGCCGACGTCACGACCCTGTCCGGCGGCGAGAAGCGCCGGGTCGCGCTCTGCCGGCTGCTTCTGCAGCACCCCGACCTGCTCCTCCTCGACGAACCGACCAACCACCTCGACGCCGAGTCGGTCGAGTGGCTGGAGCGCTTCCTCGGCGAGTATTCCGGCACGGTCGTTGCCGTGACCCACGATCGCTACTTCCTGGACAACGTCGCCAAGTGGATCCTGGAGCTCGATCGCGGGCGCGGCATCCCCTTCTCCGGCAACTACTCGAGCTGGCTCGAGCAGAAGCTCGACCGGATGGCCAAGGAAAGCAAGTCGGTCGACGCGCGCCAGCGCACCCTCGCGCGCGAGCTCGAATGGGTACGCATGGGCGCGAAGGCCCGCCAGGCCAAGGGCAAGGCGCGCCTGTCCGCGTACGAGAAGCTCCTCGCGGAGGCCAACGACAGCAAGGACCAGACCCGCGAGCTCGAGATCGCCATCCCGCCCGGGCCGCGTCTCGGCGACACCGTCATCGAGACGAAGGGCCTGCGCAAGGGCTACGGCGAGCGCCTGCTCGTCGAAGACCTGACCTTTTCGCTGCCGCGGGCCGGCATCGTCGGGATCATCGGGCCCAACGGCGCCGGCAAGACGACGCTGTTCCGGATGCTCGTCGGCCAGGAGGCACCCGACGCCGGGACGATCGAGATCGGCGACACCGTCCAGCTCGCCTACGTCGATCAGAGCCGCGACGACCTGGTCGCCGACAAGACGGTCTTCCAGGAGATCACCCAGGGCGCGGAGATGATCAAGGTCGGTGCGCGTGAGCTGCCGGCCCGGGCGTACGTCAGCAGCTTCAACTTCCGCGGCACCGACCAGCAGAAGCTCGTCGGCCAGTTATCGGGCGGCGAACGGAACCGGGTCCACCTGGCCAAGCTGCTCCAATCGGGCGGGAACGTCCTGCTGCTCGACGAACCGACGAACGACCTCGACGTCGACACCCTCCGAGCACTCGAAGCCGGCCTCGAGTCGTTCCCCGGCTGTGCCGTGGTGATCTCCCACGATCGCTGGTTCCTCGACCGGATCGCCACACATGTGCTGGCGTTCG